>JAWOIH010000216.1:0-3927 GCA_046484725.1 Candidatus Desulfacyla sp.
CCTTTGTTCCCCGTTTGACCTCCGGAAACGGGCTGTAATTGAAGGCGGTGTGTGGTCCCCCTGCAAAAGTGCCCTATAATGCCCAAAAACCCTCTTGCGATCCTTCAAGTCTATGATATCAAGGAGATCTCTGGCCGCTGAATCGGCCAAAGAAAAGCCCGTCAAATAGAAACATGCAGGATTTCTAAAAATGATTTTTCCATCCTGAATGACCACGATACAATCATTCGCGTATTCCGTGATGACGCGATATTTTTCTTCGGCCGCGGTTTCCAGGTAGCTGTTGAATGCAACCCAGACCCCGGCCAGGGCAAAGGCAAAGAAGCCGTATTCCATGAGATATTGGATGGTTGGGAGTCCCTGCACGGCCAGCCCGTCGTGCACGCCCAGGCACACCCATACTGCGCCGCCTATCAGATAGGCCATACGATGCCTCGGATTGGTATCCTTGTGTCGTATCCATATGATCATCACGGTCACCCCGGCCGCGGCCGCATACAGCATGAAGAGGGGGCCGAGAGGACCCAGGGCAGGTTCGACGTAGGGGGCCGTCAACCCGATGAACCTGCGCGAGACGAAGCTGTCAGCCACAATCCAATGGGTGGACCAGATGAGGATCAGGACGAGCGCATGGAAGGCGCCGGCAAACGGGTGGTACCACCGGGGTTCAATCCCCAGATATGAAAACGTGAACCCGTAAAGAGCGTGAACCCAACAGATAACGGCCGTCCATTCCAGAAGGCCGGCAAGCCGGTTGAGAGGGCCTTGAGGCGTATTGTATTCCATGAAGATGCCGACCGAATAGAGAAGGGCTGAAAATGAGATAGCGGCACCCCATGCATACCATGAGAATTGAGATTTTTTGAAGAAAAAAAGGAGCTGCAAGATCGCCATGAGGAAGGCGAGTACACCTACCGCTAACGATCCGGCCGACTGGAAAATGATGAGGTCGGGAACCATGCGAACCTCAAAGCTCAAAGATAGAAGCTGAAAAGGAAAATCAAAAAGTCGCACGCGGTCACAAAAAGGCGACGTGCTCAAACCGCAGGGAGATAGATGCGGACAATCGTGCCGGCGCCTGGTTGGGATTCAACGTCGATCCACCCGTCGTGATTCTTGACAATGCCGTACACAGCGGCCATGCCCAGACCCCGTCCCAGAAAGTGCGTGGTGAAGAAGGGGTCAAAGATCTTCTTTCGCGTCTCTTCATCCATCCCCTTTCCGTCATCCTCTACCGACAGACAGACATGGGGGCCGGGCTCGAGTCCGGGACGGTTTTTAACGAATCCCCGATTTAGTTCCATGTCCCGGACCGATATCCGAATGGAGCCCGACCCGTCCACGGCCTCATATGCATTGGCCACCAGGGCGGAGAGGACCATCTGCAACTGATTGTCATCGGCCTTTATGGAAAAGGTATGCGGAGGGAGCTCGGCAACCATCCGAATCTCCGGATCCATCCCCCGATCGAGGAGCGGCAGGATCTCCCGTACAAACCCGCTCAGGGAAATGTCCTTGACAGCATATTTGCCTCCCCTTGCATAGGCCAGCAAATGGCTGGTCAGCCGCGCCATTCTATGGACCGCCTTCTCGACCCCGGCAATATGTCCGTAGATGTCCCCATTCTCAGGGCATTTCATCTCAATCAGGTTGTTATGCCACAAAATAGCGGTCAGTGCATTGTTGAACTGGTGGGCAATGCCGCCGGCCAGGGTGGCGATGGCCTTCATTTTTTGGGCCTGCCGGATCTGCGCCTCCATCCGTTTCTGGTCGGTTATATCCGTAGCGATGTGAATAGCCCTTTCAAGACGGCCTCGTTGATCCAAAATGGGGGTGCACGAGACGAGATAGGTCCGCTCCAGGGTCTCCACTTCCATCTCAGCGGTTTCCAACCGGGCCGAGACCTTCATCTTTTCAAAAGGACAACCGTTTGGCGGGGCCTCGCTGTTGTGGAAAACGTTATAACATCTTTTCCCGACCAGGTCTTGCTCGCGACTGCCCGTTGCCTGCAACGCCGACCGATTCGCCTTGAGGATAGACTGTTCCTTGTCCAGGATGACGGCGGGCTGCCCGATGGCCTGGAAGATCTCCTCCCATTCCCGTGAGGTCCTGGCGAGTTGATCATTTACCCGGATCAAGTCCGCATTGGCCTGCTTCAGCTCTGTTTCGAGCTTTTTCTTGTGGAGGGCGATCTCCACGAATGCCCTTATCTCTCTTTCATCAAAGGGCTTGATCACATACCCGAACGTCTCAATTTCCTTGGCCCTTTGGATATACTCCTCGTCGCCGTATCCGGATATGAAAATAATGGGGATATCCATGGTTGAATGGATCTTTTCCGCCGCCTCGATGCCGTTCATCTCCCCGGGGAGCACCACATCCATAAGGATGAGATCAGGCATCAGTTCCCGGGCCATGTCAACGGCCTGGCGACCGGATGGGGCCTGGCCCACCACATCATAGCCCAGGGCGGTCAGCATTTCCGCTATCTCGGTCCTCGTAAGCCATTCGTCGTCGACAATCAGGATTCTGGTCATGGCGCTTTGCGGGTGGTGGGTTGTTGGTTATCGGGAAAGCGCAGAGCGCAGAGCGCATGGCGCATGGCGCAGAGCGCAGAGCGGCGCGTTAACGGAAACCGGATAACTGGTTCCGGTCAAACCCCTGCTTCAACAGACGGCTCCGCCCATTGGGTTCCACAAGGAAAGTGGATCTAACCCATTGCATTTAATAATAAATAAGTCGCCCCCCCTATAAAGGAGCCGGCGTCCTTTTTAAAAAGCCCTGCTCATACGTCTCACCTGGATCGGTTCGGGCACATCCGGGGCCCGGCCGGAGAGGATGGCGGCAGGGATGGCGGTTGCCATATCCAGGGCTTCATCGTAATTTTTGAGTATGTCGGCCGCCTTTAGAACAGCGCCGGACAAGACCGGAGGACGATCCTGGGCCGAATGGGCATCGGTTGCAATGACGTGTATCAATCGATGCCGCACAAGGATCTCGGATGTGCGGGCGATAAACTCCCCGAATTCGCCGGTCAGGCTCATGGCCGTCACCTGCGCAAGGGCCCCCATCTGAATGAGTTCGTAGAGGACATTTGGATCGTGTTGGATGACGGCATTACGTTCCGGGTGGGTGATGATCGGGGTGACGCCGTTCAGTTTGAGTGCAAAGATTTCATCCTTCACGCCGTCGGGGATCATCTGGGACGGGAGTTCCAGGAGGATGAATTTTCCGGCGTTATTGATGGTGCAGGCCTCACGGCTCTCGATCCGCTGCACCATATGAGTAGCGAGATGTACGTCTGAACCCGGATGCAGTTTGAGGGCCAGGTGGTTTTCGGACAAGGCCTCTTGGAGGGCCTTGACTGCCGGCATAATGTCTTCCACCCGATGGGTATAGACCCCGTTTAGAGAATGGGGTGTTGCCACCATCTCCTGTATGCCGTCTTCCACGGCACGTTGGGCCATCTCCAGGCTTTCCTCGAGGGATCGTGCCCCGTCGTCCATACGGGGGAGTATATGGCAGTGGATATCGATCATAAGTGAGTAAGCTCGAAGCTGAAAGATATAAGCTGAAAGCTGAAAGCTCGAAGATATAAGCTCAAAGCTCAAAGGTGAAAGCTCAAAGATATAAGCTCAAAGCTCAAAGGTGAAAGATATAAGCTCAAAGGTGAAAGATATAAGCTCAAAGGTGAAAGCTCAAAGCTCAAAGCTGAAAGCAATGCTGACTCCCTGCTCTATTTTTTTCGAAAAATCTTCGTTAAAATCATTGGTTCATAAATTGAGCCACCGAAAATGTAGCAAAATTGTACCAATCAAATTTGCGCTTTCAGCTTTGAGCTTTGAGCTTCGAGCTTGGAGCTTTCTCCTTTCAGCTCATCCCTGCTGGGATAACTCCCATAGGAGTCGCTTTTAGATCGCTTCTTTC
>JAWOIH010000317.1:0-3265 GCA_046484725.1 Candidatus Desulfacyla sp.
CAATAAGTTGGGGGGATCGCTTTGCGCAGATCAGGACAAGCGGACCCGAAAGCCGTTTCTGTAGGTGCGCCTTCAGGCGCACGGCCCACGCTCCCTGTGCGGCTGAAGCCGCACCTACGCCGGTTTTTTGAGATCATACGGAACATAACGGTACATTAAGGCGCAATGGGTTCGGCGTAGAATCCGGAACCCTATTTCCAAACCCGATGAACCCGATGAACCCAATAACCAGGACATCCAGCCCCTACAACACCCGTTTCAGGCAATCGCGGATCAAGGCCGACATCTCGGGGGTTGCCACCAGCAGGTGCTCATCTATTTTCTTTTCATCCAGGTACGCATTGACAAAAAACGCCTCCCCGTCCATCCGGTGGATCTTTGCCCCCGAGGCCTCAACAATCACCCGGGTCGCGGCCAGATCCTGATAGGTCTCATGAGCCAACACCGCGGCGTCTGCCTGGCCGCCGGCCACATAACAGAGATGGGCGGCGGTGCAGCCGAGGCTGCGGATCTTTCCTGGAAATGATATTTGATAGTGGTTGTGAAACCGTGAATAGGTGAGGAGAATACTCTCGTCATTGATTTCCGAGTGGCTGGAGACGTGCATCTCATGGTCTCCGCGGTAGGCCTTCTGACCGGCCCGGGCATGAAAGAGATCGCCGGTAACAGGCATATAAAAGGCCCCGAAAACGGGCCAGGAGTTTTCCAAGAGGGCCAGCGACATCCCCCAGATCGGGACCCCTCCCTGAAAGTTGGCGACCCCGTCCAGGGCGTCAAAGACCCACAAATACCTCTCGCCTTCGTGGCTGTAGCCCCTGTCTTCCTGGTGATTGGTGAATACGCGATGTTCAGGAAAACGAGCGGCAAGCTGGTCCTGGAAAAAATCGGAGAGCCGGAGCTCTGCCTCGGTCACCAGTTCCTCGTCAAATCTGGCATCCGGCTGTCTCTTGCCGTAATAGGAAAGGGCGATCTCTCCGGCATCGCGGATCGATTGCATGGCGAAGTCTGTCAGATGTTCGATCGTATCCGTTTCTGTAACCACGCTGTTACCTCCCCATACCGTTTGATTCAGGATAAAGAATTTTCACACAGAGACACGGAGACACAAAGGTTTTTACCCAGATTTTTTCCTCCCCTTTCCTCTGTGTGCTTTGCGGCTTTGTGTGATATTAAAGAGTATCCGGTCCTATTACCCCAAAATCGATCTCGACACAATCGTCTTTTCCATCTCCTTGGTCCCCTCGTAGATCTCGAGTATCTTGGCGTCCCGGTAGAGCCGCTGGACCTTGTATTCGTCGATGTACCCGTAGCCCCCGTGCATCTGGAGGGCCTCGTCGGCGCATCGGACCGCCATCTGGGCGGAAAACCACTTGGCCATGGCGATCAACCCGTGGTCCACCTTGCCATGATCCACAGACCAGGCCGCCTCATAATAGAGGTTCCGTGCCGCCCGGATCCAGGTGGCCATTTCCGCAAGCTTGAACTGAGTGACCTGAAACGAAGCCAGAGGTACGCCGAACTGGTGTCTCTGTTTGGTGTGCCGTACCGATTCCTCGAGCGCGGCCCGGGCCAGGCCGACGGCCTGGGCGCAGATGTGGAGACGCGTCCGGTTGAAAAAGGCCATCAACTCATGGAAACCGTCGCCCTCGTTCCCCACCAGGTAGTCTGACGGCACCCGCAGGTCGTTGAAGGAGAGTTCCGCGGTATCCGAGGCCCGAATGCCCAGCTTGCCCCGAAGCTTGGTAGATGCGTATCCAGGCGTCTCGGTCGGCACCAGGATGAAGCTGTGCCTCTGGTGGCGCGATGGATTTTCCGGATCGGTCTGACAGTAGACTAACATATATTTGGCCAGATTGCCATTGGTAGCGAACATCTTGGCGCCGTTGATGACCCACTCATCCCCTTCTTTGACCGCGGTGGTTGCAGCGCCTGTAACATCACACCCGGCATCGGGCTCTGTAATGGCGGTCGCCAGGATCGCCTCCCCCGTCACCAATTGCGGAAGGACGAGCTTCTTCAGCTTTTCCGAACCGAACAGGCCGAGGAGTTCGGAACCAAAGGTGGCGGATAGAATCGCCTGGCCGATGCCAGGGTCCACTGCCCAGAACTCCTCAGTGATCAGGCAGTGCTCAAAGAAGCCATAGCCTGCCCCGTCATAGGCCTCATCGATAAAGACCCCCACAAACCCCAGTTCACATGCCTTTCGCCACAGGTTCAGATCAAAGGTCTCATTACGGTCAAATTCCTGTGCCCTGTCCGGGAATTCCTTGGATGCAAATTCCCGGGCCGCCTTGATAATATCCTGTTGTTCTTTGCTCAATGAAAAATCCACGGTCCACTCCTTATGCGCCTGCCAGTTTTTCTTTCAGGGCATCGGCAACCTTGAAAAGATCGTCCGCCACCCCGTAATCCGCCACCCTGAAAATAGGGGCCTTCCGGTCCTTATTGACCGCAATGACCGTACCTGCACCCGTGATCCCTGCAACGTGCTGAAATGCACCGCTGATGCCGAGCGCCAGGTAGACCTTGGGCCGGACCGATTTCCCGGAGGTGCCCACCTGATGAAATTTGGGAAGCCAGTTTTTGTCCACCACGGGCCGAGAGCAGGAGAGGGTGGCGCCCATCCTGTCTGCCAGTTCCCGGATGGTTGCGATGTTTTCCTCTTCTCCGACCCCCCTTCCAATGGAGACCAGGAGGTCCGCCTGGGTGATATCGATCTCCCCGGCGCCGGTATCCACAAACTCCACAAAGGTCTTTCGGGGTTCGGCCAGATCGGCAGGCACGTCCTGTTTTACAACCTCTCCCTCGGACCCTGCTTCCGCATCGGGGGGAAGAAAGGCCCCGGGCCTCACGGTGATCAGATAGCCGGGCGATTCTTTGAAGGACACCCTGCTGAAGAGTTTTCCGCTGTAGATCTGGCGGACAACCATCGGCCGGCCGTCCTCCGACTGAATATCCACGCAGTCCGTGGCAAGGGGAAGGCCGGTCTTGACGGAAAGGGCAGGGGCAAGGTCCATTCCCCAGGAGGTATGACCCATCAGGGTCATGAACGGGCGATCCTCCTGGATGACCCCATTCAGGACATCCTTGTACAGGTCCGCGTTAAAGGTCTCCAGTCGGTCGTCTTCAAAGACCACGACCCGGTCCGCCCATCTGGCCAGATCGTCCGCATAGCCCATATCCTTTCCCGCCAGCAGCAGGGCGGTCAGTGGAAGGGAAAAAGCCCGGCAGAGCGCTCTTGCCTTGAAGAGCATATCAAAGGTGA
>JAWOIH010000362.1:0-20134 GCA_046484725.1 Candidatus Desulfacyla sp.
AGTCTGGCAACCAGAAGCTGTTTTCTGGCAGTTGCTTCGGGGTTTATCACTTTAACATACAGGTCATGTGAGAAAGCAGAAGCACCTGTGACCAGTAGCCCTGAGACAGTAGAGAATGAAGCGGATACCCCTCCGGCAGCTAGAAGTCCAACGATCAGGGGATGGATGTTACCTAACTGGGCAGTATATACCACTATTGCATCAGCAGCCAAGGCACCGACTTCAGGATTGGCAGCAAGTACTTTACCGAAAACGGCATATACAGGTGCTGTCCAATAAACGATACAGATAAAAAACAATCCCCAGACCACAGACCATCTTGCATCCCTTGGGTTAGGTACAACATAAAACCTCTGGATAACATGCGGTAGTCCTGCTGTTCCGTTCCCAGGATGATCTAAGTCGATTCCTTTTCCCCAGGAATGTTTTTCTTGCCTAGTTGTAAAGGTGTCTGTGGAACGATCAACTCCACGCAGGCTGTTAATCGCCTTCTCGACCTGATAAGCTCGTTCACCGGTCATCATCAACCGCTTCGCATCCATTTCAATCCCTGTAGCGGCGGTGTAGATCGTAGCAAGGTCTTCTGGGAGGAGAAAACCCATGGGGACCATGCATGAGATTAAGAAAAAGCATGGTCCAAAACTATCGACAACGGTTTTAAAGTTTTCATGCCACCATATCGTACGCCCATTGTCTTCGTGAGTATAAAGATTCTTGCTATTTTTCGTTCCATTAAAGGCGTTCTTGATGGTATCGAGATTGGGATTCGCGATGCACAAAATCGGCATTCCTTTTAAATGGTCACCACCACGAGTGGCGACAGCAAAACTGAGGAGAAATGGGGGACAGCTATGAGCGGGTTCAGTCATCCCTTTCATGTGCTGCACATAGTTGTCAGCACCTTTCCCTATAATTTCGGCAGCTTTCTTTGTTCCCTCGGCGAGTATGTTGCCTAATCCTTCTCTCTCGACTGTAAGATTGAGTAGATATTCAACCACTTCGGGAGAGTTCCAGTCCAATTTAATCCCACCAGTATTCGATTCGGTCAGGATCCCTTCCTTAAAGAGATCAATAGCTAAGGCGGCCACGGAGCTGAATTCGATGAGATCGACTCCCGCCTTGTTACACTCTGTAGCTAGGTGAAGAACGGCCGTAATATCTTCAATGCCCACGTTGAAACCCAAGCACGCACCATAACCGAGTTCATATTTATGACCCTTCTCGCCTTTGTATTTCCCGGACGTAATGGTGTATTCCTTTTCGCACATTATGGGACAACGGTAACAGCCATGTCGCTTATGCTCGGTATTTCGGTTGAATGCTAAAGTGGCGATTTTTGAGGCCTCGATTAATGTGGCCTTTTCTCGTCCATTTTTCCGATAAAAAAAACCTTTGGCTGAAAAACCTGTGATCTGCGGCATGGTCCCATTTTTTGCAAAGAGCTGGCCCCCATAGCCAGTATCTACCTCTTCTTTTATCGTCTTACTCCATGTCTTTAAGAAGTCTGCATCGCTTACAGGTATTTTTTCTTTTCCTTTGACGACAATGGCTTTTAGCTTTTTCGAGCCCATGACACAGCCGACTCCAGTTCGTGACCACGAATTCCCGGTGTCATGGGTGAGAATATTGGCGTAACGAACCCGTTGTTCACCAGCCTTACCGATAGTAGCGCATAGGCTTCCCTTATGCCGATTTGTCAATATCTGGTCTGTTTGAGAGGCATCTTTGCCCCACAAATCACTCGCATCTTCAATTGAGCATGTGTTAGGTTGGATGAGTAAATAACATGGCGTATTGGAAGCCCCTGGTATAATGAGATGATCGTATCCTGCACGCTTGGCACCAGGCTCAAAATGACCGCCACCATTGGCATCACCAAATAGGTTTGTTAGGGGACTTAGGGTGGTAAACGTCGATCTGGCAGCGCATGGAAAACCGGCCCCAACAATAGGACCCGCCCCAAAAATCAATGGATTGTCTGGTGATAGTGGGTCTGTATGTGCATCGGTGTTTTTAAATAGCAACCATGCGTTGAGACCTGCACCACCGAGGTAATTGAGAATATCTTTTTCTTCTAAATCGATGGGTTTAATGCTTCCGGTAGTCAAATTGATATCGAGTATCTTTCCACAGTAACCATTCCAGGTGATCATGGGGTAATCTCCTATGATAGATCGTGCGGCTAAGGTTTAAACGGCATCATGGACCAAAAATTTGGTTATTTCGTCAACGGTTACTATATTCAATCCAAACAAGCAATATCTTCAATACAATCCGAATCATCACAGTCCGCAACTAGATCTGTGTCGTTGTGATATCCGTCGCTGCAATTCTCTTCGGTTTCGCAGAAATTTACTATTCCAAAGCAGTCGGGGTCGTCACAATCATTAAGGCCATTATTGTCATTATCGAGGCCATCACCACACATATATTCCCAGCACATGGTATGGCAATCCATGTCGTCGCAATCGGTATGACCATCGCTATCGTTATCGTAACCATCAGAGCAATGCCACTCATAGGAGAACGCCATGTTATCATCGAAACAGCTTGGATCGGCACAATCGACAAGGTCATCGCCATCGTTGTCGCGGCCATCGCTACAGTTTGTTTCTCCACATGCTGGGCTAAGCGCACAATCGGAGTCGTCGCAATCGATAGCGTCATCAAGGTCGTTATCCCCATCCCCATGGTCATGTGATAAGAACTCGCTTTTTTGGGGGAGTATAGCGAAAATGGACTTGTGTGTCAATAGAGATTCAGCCCCAACAGCAATTCTCATTTTGCCATTGGCACGAATGCAATTCGTTGGGAGTGGGGCCGTTAGATCCTGAAAAATCGCCTGACGGCGACACTGCGAACGGGATATGTGGCACCGTCAATCGCAAAATGAGAATTGCTGCAGCCCCAAGATATTGGGCGGCCGTACCGTGAGTGACAAACGGTTTTTCAGCTAAGGGACAACGGTATGCAGGAAGGCTTCAACTATGCAGTTTGTGATGCTAAGAAGAGTTTGGTTGATTGAAAACCGTTTGGGCTTCCGCTCATAAAAGATGACTTTAGATCAGTTGCAAAGCAGATTAGCGTCTCACCTATTTTTTGGATTTTCGAGACCTTGATTCTTTTGATTTTATCGGTTTACCATGCGACCCTCCAATCCAATTGTCTATCTCTTCCTTATCAAACCGCCAGACCCTGCCGATGCGGATTGCCGGGATTACACCTTCAGCAGCATACTTACAGATCGTGATTTCATGGAGCTTCAAATAAGCTGCCATTTCCTTGGTGGTCATGATTTCAGCCATAGGACCTCCTCTATCCATGGGGTTATAAGAAAAGACAAAATAGCATTAACTTAAAAAAGTCTCCATCTAAGTGGGGCTCGACGTCAAGCGTTATAGAGCGGCTGACTTGATCGAAATTTATGAACATGAATTCATTCCTCAAGCCAGGTTAGCACCTGGGCTTTTATGGCTCCCTGCGCCTGAACCACTTCATCGGACAGAGGGGGTGCATAATATCCAGGAGCATGCGTCCAGAAGTGATGCGATGCGCCTTCAACCCACAAGACCGGCTGTTCAGGCAATGGTTGACAGTCCGGTGTTCTGCATACGCTAAGAGAATACCATGGATCAATACTCCCGCTAACGTACATGATTCTCGTCCCAACCGGGTTCCATCCGCCATAATATTCATTTGTTTCATAGATTCTTTGCTGAATAGCGTTGGCATCGATACCGAAAGCGCGCTGGCAAGGATACGCCCAGACCTCTACGGTGTTGATGTGAGGTTCCTGTGTAAACGGACACTCGGTGCCGGGATCACAAGTCTGGAAAAATCCAAATTCGTTACATGCCTGGTACTGCCAAGAGCGGATTGGCCAGGATGAAAGAGAGGTATCGAATAAGGGAGTTATCGTTGCCGTCTGGTAATCGACAGAAGTACATCCCTTGCCGGCGTAAAGGCTCCACAGACTGGCCAACCTGTCTATCGGCTGCCCCAGGTCAGTATTCAACATATAGTCCGAGCAAACTTTCTCAATATTGCAGGCATCTTCCTCACAGTTAGGATCATTCGACTGAACTGGGAACAGGGCCCCCGTACGCGAACCCGAAAGATCAATGCCATCTTGTGTGCTAAGATAGTAGATGAATTGAAACTGATTATACTCATCTTTCAATGGATCGGGGTCTGCTGCGCTGGTACAGAGGCTAAAACGGTCATACAGGAACTGCCGACCTTCTACACTGCCTAAAAGCGAGCCGATATCATTGAATGCTCTCCGAATCTGTTCAACACATTGCTCAGAACCCCCAACTATTGGTGCTCCCATGCTTTGGGCCATTACGTCGTTAAATCCCTGCATGTTGTACCAGGCTTCAACGGGAGCGGAGGAAGACACGGCCGCAAAAATGAGATCCGGATATTTTATTCGGGCCCACGCAGCGAGCATCCCCGGGTAACTGCCGCCAAAGGTTACCCACTTCGTGTCACCCTTCAATTTGTAGATTTGACTGATGTACGCATGGAACTGTGCGATATCACCAAGGGCCTGCCTGCTGGTCAGCCAGTTCAAATTGGTTGTGGAGAGATCCGACACGGGCTGGCTTTCGCCATAGTAGCGGTGCTCAAGTGCCAGAATCAGAGCGCCTATCTGTTTGGCCAGCTCGACCATAACCGCACAATGCACGGTTCCTGTCTTGACAACGTCAGGCGTAAGCTCATATCCTTCGCCGCCAACACATAAGAATACCGGACCACTGCCATCAAAGAAGCTGTCATTGACAAAATAGCGCTGCTTCCATGTCCTGGTTTCTTCCTGTGAAAAATGATCCAACCTCTGCTCGGTGTACCAACGCGTAACATCGACAGCGGAGGAGTTGGTCCCTTTATCGTCGCTACAGGAAGCAAAAAGGGTGTAGGTGCAACAGCAAATGCAGGCTAAACGGATCAACGTAACTGCTTTGTGATGTTTCTTGAACATCGTCGCAGTTCCTCCTCTCTGTGCAATCTCATGCATTGGATCTTTGTCTTCTGATAACCGCTGCTGAACAGGTCATCCAGCCCACATCATCATATCGAGCCTACCGATTCTCAAATTCGCGTGCGCCGGCCATTTTCACAAATTTACCATATGCTCCTGCCAAATTCAACCAAAACATAATAAATTTTGAACAGGCTTTACTTACTATGGGTAACGGTTTTTATAGAGCATAGAATGGCGTCCGTTTCCTGAGCTTTTTTGCCGGATGATCGTCATGAATACCACCTTAGGGGATGTGCAGTGGGCATTCAAGATGTCACGCGATTGACCCGGGCCATCCGGAACCGCCGGTCCTCAAGCAGTGCCGCGCCCTGAAGCGACACATTCAGAACGGAGGTATAGGGCGGATTTTCAGTCTGCAAGACTTCTCCTCAAAGATGACCGGATGATGAGGAAGACGGCAGATGGGGATGCTGATCCTTTTTGGGACCGAAGAAAGGTGTTTTCTTGTTTAAAAAGGAGACTATGCCTTCTCTTGCTTCTCCTGTGTACACCAATCCCTGCATGAGTTCAGGCTCGCAGACAAACAGGTTTCCGAATCCTTCCATGGAAGCTGCCAGGGCGATCTTCTTGGTGATCCTAATGCTGGTTGGACTCTTGGAAGCGATCTTGCTGACAAACGCATGCGTGGCTTCCATCAAGGAATCATTTGGAACCACTCTGTTTGCCAGATGGAGTCGGTAAGCTTCTGGTGCCGGAACAGGCTCGCAGGTCATGATGATCTCCATAGCCTTGGACGCTCCTACCATTCTGACGAGTCTTGGAGTGCAACCCCAGGTATAATAAGTCCCGATATTGGTCTCCGGAACTACAAAGTAGCTGTCCTCTGTCATGATCCGGAAGTCGCAGGCCTGGGCCACCGCCATCCCGGCCCCGCAGACGATCCCTCGCAGGGCCGCCACCGTGACCTGCTCCAGGTTTTCCAGACTGCGCATCAGTTCGTGGCCGGCCAACTGTTGCATACGCGCTTCTTCCGGGTCGATGTCCCGGTCCCCGTACTCCTTAAGATCGACCCCTGCTGTGAAATGGCGCCCTTGTCCGGTCAGAATGACGAAACGCACGTGTCGATTGCTCCTGAGGCCGTGCCATATTTCAATGAGTTCCTCTACCATCTTTTGATTGAAGAGATTCATCTTGGGCCGGTTGAGGGTCACGGTCAGAATTTCACCAATTTGCTGGCATTGGACTGTCTCGTAAGGAACCATTTTGTTCTCCACGGATGCATTTATGGGTTTTTCTATAGTTTTCTGCTATTCCGGGGACACAGACTTCCAGAACAGATTGAAGAAGCCGGGGATGGTGCTCACCAGGCTCCATTTCATCCCATGGTAATACCAGAGCTGTATCTGGCGATGGCAGAACATGAAATAAAGATCCATTATCTGGCCGGGTTTAATATGCGACGCGATCTCCCTGCGGTCATGACCATGCCGGGTGATCCTGGTCATGATATCGTGTGCGTCATTCCGGCGGTAAGAGGCCTCTCTCATCCAGGTCCGCATCGGCACAGTGATAAATGCCGTAATAGCGACTCCAGGATTTCTGTCATAATAGTCCATGGTCACCCAGAAGACCTTTCTAAAAAGTTCCTTCGTGTTTTCGAGGCCCTCCAGATGCATCTTCATAAGTTTGCCTATCTCGCTGATCTTCTGATCCAATAGGGTGAACAGGAGGGTCTCTTTGGAGGGAAAGTATTTGTAGACCGTGCTGAGGCTCAACCCGGAGATTTTACATATTTCCCTCATATTAACCTGGTGAAAATCGTTTCGGGAAAAGAGATCCAGAACCGCGGGATAAAGCCGGTCCCGCAGTTTGTCGGGCAGTTGGGGTAGCGGGTTTTTTTCTGAATGGTCCTTTGATTGGCTCACGGATTTCCCTTTGACTCCTATTGGCTAATAAGCCCTTTTTTCAATAGGTATAGGGCCAGGCTTTCCAATACTTTTTGATCCGTAACCAGATGCCGAAAAGACCGGTCGGTTCAAAAATCAGAAACAGAATGATCACCAGGCCGTAACAACTGGCCTGGAGGTCTGCCATTCGCGTGACAAGCAAGGGGTAATCCTGACTCAGGGCATCTCTGAGCAGGCGTATGCCTTCCGGAAGCAGAATGATAAAGATGGCGCCATAAATGGTGCCGATGATGGTGCCCACGCCGCCTACCAGACACATGGCCAGGTATTCTATGGTCATGAGAAAGGTAAAATGTTCAGGCCCGATAAAGGAGAGGGTCACGGCATACAGACTGCCTGCAATACCCGCGTAGAAGGAACAGACCATGAATGAGAGAATCTTGTACCTGACCACATCAACACCGATAATCTCTGCGGCGATATCGTTGTCCCGGATGGCAATGAACGCCCGTCCCGCCTCTGTGCGAAACAGATTTCTCGCAAAGGTCGTGGCACAGACTGCCAGGAAGAGGATAAGAAAGTAGATCTTTCGATCCGAGTCAAACGCAAATCCAAAAAAAGAGGCCTCCGGAACCGTTATGCCGCCGGTGCCGTTGGTCATGCTGTCCCAGTGAATAATGGCGTATTCCACAATAAAGTAAAAGGCGAATGTGGCAATAGCCAGATAGAGGCCTCTCAGCCGCAGACAGGGGATGGCAATCACCAGACCGCTCAAGGCACTTACCAGGCCGGCGATGGGGAAAGAGAGCCAGAACGGAAATCCCCACTTCACTGAAAGGATGGTGGAGGTGTAGGCTCCGATCGCGATAAACGCTGAGTGTCCCAGCGAGATTTGACCTGTATAGCCGGACAGGATATTAAGGCCCAGCGCCCCAATGACGGCAATGCCGCACAAATTGACGGTATAGAGAAAATACTGCCCTACGACAAAAGGCAGAATAAGCAGACAGACCCCCAGCACGCACAACCAGAATTGAATAAAGCCCGACTGGAAAATCTTTATGTCGTCACGATAACACGTCTTGAACTGCCCGCTTCCCATATATCCTCTTGCCTCGATGGTTCACACGCGAATAATCTCTTTTTTGCCGAAGAGGCCGTATGGCCGGATCATGAGCGTCAGAAGCAGTACAAAAAAGGCCGAGAGCTCCTTGACCCCCGATCCAAAAATCTGGGAGAGATAGCCTCCGGCCAGGTTTTCGGTCAAGCCCACAATAAGTCCCCCCAGGATGGCTCCCCCGATGCTGTCGATACCTCCCAGGACCACGGCAGGGAAGACCTTGAGCCCGATAAGGCTCATATTGGTATCCAGATTTGACATGCTGGCGAAGAGGATCCCTCCGATGGAGGCCACCACCGATGCCATGACCCATGAGAGGGAAAAGACCTTTCGAACACTGATGCCCATGAGAAAGGCGTACTTCTGATTAAAGGCCGTGGCCCGCATGGCAACCCCGATCTTGCTGTATTTGAAAAAGAGGTAGCACATGGCAAAGAGTCCCATGACCGTTACGATGGTGGTGAGTTCTACAGGCGAGATCACGAGCTCGAAGAAGCGGAACGTCTGCTGCGAAAAGGGCGATGGAAAGACATATTGATCGTGCCCCCAGATCAGCCCGACCACACTTCGAAGAAGGGTGGAAAGCCCCACGGTGACCATAATCACGCTGAAAACCGTTTCTCCCACCAGGGGTCTGAGAATGGCCACCTCGATCAGAATGCCCAGGAGGGATGAAAATACCAGAGTGATCAGGAAGGCCGGAACAAAGGGGATCTGATAGCTCGACACCAGATAGTAGCAGAAATAGGCCCCCAGCATCATCAGCTCGCCCTGGGCAAAATTCACCACATTGGTCGCCTTGTAGATCAGTACAAAACCGAGGGCCACAAGGCCATAGATACTCCCGACAATCAGGCCGCTCAAAATCAATTGAGAAAAAATCTGAAGGTCTCCACCGTTCATAGGTTCTCATCCCCACCCGGAAGGCCCTGTCGGCGTCTAAAAGCCAGGTCCTCGGTTATCATTGGGTTGACAGGCTGTTGTACTGCCTTGGTTCATATGGCTTCGGGGCCGGCAGAAACATGCCAGGCCCCGAACACTGAATCACTCCTTGACCTCCGTCCAATCGCTCAGGGGGACAAAACATTTCTTTTCCAGATCTCCCTTTGTCATTCGGGCGAATCCGGGCGATCCATGGGAGGTGGCCGAGTAGGTAATGGGCCCCATCAGGCCTTCCGGATCAAAGTTCTTCAACGACTCCAGGGCCTTCACCAGGCCGTCCCGGGTCAGGTCTTTCCCGGCCCGCTTAGCACCCTCAGCAAAGACCATGGCATTGATCCAGCCATATACATAATAGGGATGAATCTTGGCTTCAGCGGGCATCCACTTGTCTCCGAAATATTTTTTAGATGCCGCTTCCAGACGCTTCATGCCTGGGATATCCTCTCCGGGCATGGCAAAGATGTTCACCACCAGCAGGTCTTTCCCGTATTCTCCTGCCAGTTGAAGCGTGATGATAATGCCTAAGGTGTTGGATCCGATAAATGTCGGCTTCCAGCCGAGCTTATGGGCTTCCTTCAAGAACATGGCGCCCGATTTAATAGCCGATGCCACCAGTACCACATCAGGATCGGCCTTTTTAAGATTGATGGCCTGGCTCTTGAAATCAACGGCATCGTATTTGTAGGTTTCCACGGCAATGGGCGGGAGATCGTATTTTTTCCGCGCCATTTCCAGACCCTTCAGATGGTCTCTTCCCCAGTCATCGTCCTGGCAGAACAGCGCGATTTTCGGTTTCTCGATGCCCATCTCGTTTCGAACATAGTCCACCACAAAAAGCGACTGGTCCACATAGTTGGTCCCAACGGCAAAAACGTACTTTTTCAAGGGATCATACATGCTGGTGGCAAGTGCGCAGGCCGGGGCAATGGGGATCTTATCCTTTTTGGCAATGGGAAAAAGGGCCGTGCTGGGCGCCGTACCCCATGGAGAGACAAACGCGAAGATCCCGTCTTTGGCCATGAGTTTCTTTGCAGCGGCCACAGCCTTTGCCGGGCTGTAGGCACAGTCTTCCACAATGACCTCCACCTTTCGTCCGTGAATACCCCCCTTTTCATTCAGGTCCTTGAAAAAGGAAACGATCCCATCCGCCATGCCCACACCGCCAATGGCCGTAGGGCCCGTCAAGTCACTCACCACGCCGATCTTGATGGTATCGTCGGTCACCCCAACCTCTGCCTGGATCCCCGCGCTCCAGAAGACTGCAACAATGGTCAGCACGACACAAAACCCTTTTGCGATTCCTTTCATGATATCCCCCTCCTTTTCATTAGACTACGATTTGGATCGACCGATCTATTGACCGAAAAAAACCATTCATCGCTTCTCTTATCACCTCCCATACATGGCATTGATGAGATCGCTGAATTTTCTCTCAACACTTTTGCGTCGAATCTTCATGGTGGCGGTTAACTCATCGTCATCATGATCCAGTTCTTTTTCAAGAAGGACAAACTTTTTAATGCCCTCTACGCGGGCGAATTCCTTATTGGCTTCCGCCACTTCCTGTTTAATGAGTTCAAATACCTCCCTGTGCCCAGCCAGGCTCTTAAAGGTGGTATAGGCGATCTTGTGGTCCATGGCCCACTTGCTGACGGTATCCAGTTCGATTTGAATGATGGCGGAGAGGTAGGGTTTTGCATCCCCCACCACAATGGCCTGATTAATATAGGGGCTGCACTTGAGGCGGTTCTCTATTTCCGATGGGGCGATGTTTTTTCCGCCGGCCGTGATGATGATGTCCTTTTTTCTATCGGTGATATAGAGATATCCTTCCCCGTCCAGAATGCCTACATCCCCGGTTCGCATCCATCCATCACTCATGACCGCTTCGGTGGATTCGGGTTCCTTGTAATAACCGTTGAAGAGCGTATCGCCCCGGAACAGGATCTCCCCGTCTTCTGCCAATTTGAATTCGACACCCGGCAGGGGTTTTCCCACAGACCCGACTTTTCTGTCACGGCCGTGATGGATATGGGATACGCCCGAGCCTTCCGTCTGCCCGTAGACTTCAGTGATCCTGAGTCCCAGAGCTCGGTAGAATTTGAGAATTTCAGGGGAGATGGGGGCGGATCCGCTGAGGGCCAGCCGGACCCGAAGAAGTCCCATCTTGTCCAGAAGATACCGATACATACACAGGTGGCCGAGTCTGTAAAGCATCCTTTGCAGCAGGGAATACCGCCCCTGTTGGATCTCTTGCTCCACGATGTTCCGACCGATGGGCATCCAGAATGCGTAGGCCCGTCGCTTGAACCATGAGGCATCCTTCATGCGAATCTGAATGGCCGAATGCATCTTCTCCCAGATCCTTGGAACCCCCACAAAGATGGTGGGGGCGATTTCATAGAGGTTTTCCTGAATGGTCTCCAGACTCTCCGCAAAATTGACGGTGTATGCGGCATAAAGTGCCAGGACTACCGACATGAGCCTCTCAGCGATGTGGCACAACGGGAGATAGGAGACAGCCTCGTCCTCACTGGAAATCGGTGTCTCTTGTGAAAAAGCGGCTGCCAGTGAGAGAAGGTTTCTGTGGGTGAGCATGGCGCCCTTGGGCGGACCGGTGGTGCCCGAGGTATAGACCATGAGGGCCACATCCCGGTCCCGGGTTTGGAAGACAAGTTCCTCGAAGTGTCCCGGTTTTTCCGAGGCCATGGCTTTGCCCAGATCTTCCACCTGTTGAAAAGAGAGGATACGGGGATCATTGTAGTGTCGAAGGCCCTTCATATCGATGACGATGATTTTTTTCAACAGGGGAAGCGATTCCCCTACCTCCAAAACCTTGTCCGCCTGTTCCTGGTCTTTGACCACCACCATCACCGAATCGGAATGATCCAGCACATACTGCACCTGCCTGGGTGGGTTGGTGGCGTAAATGCCCACGGTCACGGCCCCGGCGGCCTGGGTTCCCAGGTCTGCATAGAGCCACTCCCGGCAGTTATCACCAAGGATGGCCAGTTTGTCGTTCCGCTGAAGCCCAAGGGATAGGGCTCCAAGGCAGAAATGCTTCACATGCTCGTAATACTGATCCCAGGAAACTTCCTGCCAGACACCGAGGTCCTTTTCCCTCAGCCCCACCCGCTTTCCGTAGTGCCGACGGTTGCGGGCCAGGAGACGGGGGAGGGTATCGTACGTATCAATGCTGTTCCGGGTTGATTCCATCTGCCTCTTCACCGAGATAGGCCTTGATGACCTCAGGGTCCCTGCCGATGGTTTCCGGATTTCCTTCGGCAATTTTTTCTCCGAAATTGATGACCAGAATGCGATCGGAGATATCCATGACCACCCCCATGTCATGTTCTACAAGGAGGATCGTCATCCCAAACGTCTCGTTGATATCCAGGATGAATCGTGCCATGTCCTCGGTTTCCTCCACATTCATCCCAGAAACCGGTTCATCCAAGAGGAGCAGGCGGGGTTCCAGGGCAAGGGCGCGTCCCAGTTCCACCCGCCGCTGAATCCCAAAAGGGAGGGTGCCTACGAGCTTCTTCCGAACGCTTTCAATCTCGAGGAAATCAATCAGTTTTTCCACCGCCAAACGGGATGCCAGTTCTTCCCGGACGGCCTTACCCCAGAAGATCCCTCCCCGAATGACGCCGGCCTTGAGGGAGGGGTTCCGGCCCAGCAAAAGATTATCCAAAACAGTCATATTGCGAAACAATGCGATGTTTTGAAATGTACGGGCAATCCCCTTCCGGGCAACCTTGTGGGGCCTCAGATGCGTGATCTCCTCCCCTTCAAAATAAATCCGACCCCGGTTCGGTCTGTAGATCCCGCTGATACAGTTGAATACCGTACTCTTTCCCGCTCCGTTCGGACCGATGAGGGCAAAAATCTCTCCTTCTTTCAGTTCAAAGGAGAGGTCCATTATGGCACTTACCCCGCCAAAGTACATGGAAAGGTCCGTCACTGCCAGTTTCGGCGGAGGAGTCATGAAAGCCACCTCTTCCTTTTCTTGTAGTGTTTCACCTGACGGAAGCTTTTCTTTGCCCCTACCTCGGTGAGCCCCAGGTAGAATTCCTTCACATCTTCGTTTTGAATCAGTTTTTCACTGGGACCGTCCAGTACAATCTTTCCGCTCTCCATGATATAACCGTAGCTGGCGATGGTCAGCGCCATATGCGCATTCTGCTCCACAAGGAGAATGGAGGCCTCTTCCTCTGCGGTGATCCTTTGCAGGATGCGGAAGATCTCAACTGCAATCTGAGGGGCCAGGCCCAGAGATGGTTCGTCCGACATGAGGAGGCTGCACCGGGTCATCAAGGCCCTGCCAATAGCCAGCATCTGCTGTTCCCCACCGCTTAGATATCCGGCCATCTGCGACATCCGCCCGCGCAGGACCGGGAAATAGTCCAAGATCTTTTCCGTGTCCTGCTTCACCCGGGCCCCGTCCGAGCGTGTATGGGCGCCTACGCGAAGGTTCTCCGCGACAGTGAGGTCATCGAAAATGCCCCTCCCTTCAGGGACCTGGACGATGCCCATGGAAACAACCCGCTCAGGCGCCACACCGGCAATGTCTCGACCATCAAATTCAATTTTTCCTTCGGTAAGTTCCCCATCCTCCAGTTCCAGGATATGACTGATGGCCTTGAGCACCGTGCTCTTGCCGGCCCCGTTAGAGCCCAAAAGCGCCACGATAGCCCTGTCGGGGACCTCAAAGGAGACGCCCCGGACCACCTTGATGACGTCATTGTAGACAACTTCGATGTTTTTTACAGAGAGCATGGTCTGTCCTGTCGCTGACACCAGGGTTGGATCCAAAAGGTGCTGTTTTGAAACCCGGCTGAAACACTTCGATCAGTTTTTCACAAAAGCGTACCCATCGCTCAGGGCCTTTTGTCCCCGATCGTTGACCACATCAAAATGGAGGGCCCTGCCGTTTTCCTGATCCACGGCGCCCTGGAGTTGAACAATAATTTCCGTTCCGGGAAAAACCATGTGGGAAAATCGACCGTAGAGGATCTTGAGCCTGAAAGAATCGCCCCCGACTTCCCTGTTGATCAGTACCCTCACCGCGTGAGCGAGTACGGCGGTTCCCTGTACGATAATCCCGGGAAGGCCGACTCCTGTCGCAAACTTTCGTGACGTATGGATGGGAAAGAAAATATTGCTGCAGCCATCGTAGATATAGGTCTGCATGGGGTCGATGAAAATCCGCTCTTGCCAGAGAGTCCTGGGATGATGTGGATTTTCAGGGGTGGGGGGCAGAAGGTCGACGACGTTACCCTTATCTTCACACCGAACCCCCCTGAGAAGCGCCCCTGCAATCTCAGTAAAAACCGGCTGACCCGATGCATCGGTGGCATCCAGTCGCACGAACAGGGTGGTCCCGGACCTGTGCGGCAAGACGGCCGCGATCTTTCCGTTAATTGTCAGATGGTCACCCGGTTGGAGGGGCCGGAGGAGGTGCAGGTATTCACTATAGTGGACTTGGGTATCAAGGACCTTACTGGGAAATATGTTGGCTTCGAGGTATGCGGAGAGGTTTCCCATGACAGGCCATGTAATGGCCGAGCATGATAGAGGGTGCCCGACAATGCCCTCCCGGGTCTGGTCGTCAAAGTAAATGGGATTGTCATCGTGGATGGCCGCCGCATAGTTCATGAGATGGCGCCACGACACCTCTGCATGATACGGTGCCAGGCATGTACCCACAATAGAAGAGCTGAGTTCCATCTTCTGTACCCTCGGATCAGGGATCTTCCTGTCTCAGGCCAAGACAAAAACATTGTTTCGATTTTCTGTCAAGAAAAAAACGATGTTTCGAAGTTTTTTGGTAGCAGCGGGGTAGGAATAAAGATCGGAACCAGCCTCATTCTTGAAACCCAACTATAAGAAGAACAAAGCCCGGATCATGCAGGACAAGGTGCCGTGGTTAGGATAAATAAGGATCTGGAGGGGCAGATATGACCGCTTTTCGGATTATTGAAGTCCGGTGACATCCAGATAGCTTTTCTTTAGCATTTCAATCATTTGACGGCTTTTGAAAACGATCAATAATAGGTAATAAAATCACACAAACGACGATCGATATGCCGACTACCACAAATTCCATCCACTTGGGCCATGGTATTTCCATTTCCTTTGTTCCTCCTCAACTTGAGAGTTCATCGTTTTCAAGGGATTATTCCTTCAAACCCCCTTTAGGTTGAGGATTTCATAAGGTCACGGAAAAATCCCGGTTTTTTTGCTGAAAGGTGAATCGCGTGGCCTGGTAACTCCTATAACTTATTTGAATTTAATAGGAAAACTCTTATTCAATCAATTCCATTGAAACCTGCGCATGTCATTGCAGAGGCTAAAGCCCGCTATTAAAACGGAGTCGGGATAGAGCATAAAGAAAAATAATTATTCGCACAATTAGAAAATTGCGATATTATCTTTCTAATTTATCGAATCAGGAGGTAGAAACAATGGAATGGCTGAACTATCATCATTTGCTCTATTTCTGGACTGTGATGCATGAAGGAGGTGTGACAGCAGCGTGTAAAAAGCTTCGGCTTTCACCGTCTACTGTCAGCACTCAGGTCGGTAAGCTGGAAGAAATCCTGGGTGGCAAACTCTTTCGCCGAGTTGGCCGAGACCTGGAGCCCACCGACCTGGGACGTCTGATATACCGCTATGCGAACGAGATCTTTTCTCTTGGCCGTGAGATGATGGATACGGTACGGGGGCGTGCAACCATAACCCCCCTGCCGTTAAAAGCAGGAGTCGTACATGTCTTACCGAAGCTGATCGCATGCAAGTTACTTGAGCCTGCGTTGCGCCTTCCAGAAAGAGTTCATTTGATTTGTCAAGAAGATAAAGAGGAGCGCCTGCTTGCCGAATTGGCCATGCACGACCTTGACTTGATCCTGAGTGATTCCCCGGTGCGAAAAGGTTTAAGCATCAAAGTATACAACCATTTGCTTGGAGAATGCGGAATTACATTCTTTGCAAAAACGAAGCTATCCAACCGGTTTCGGCCAGGATTCCCAGGATCACTGGACGCGGCCCCAATGCTTCTTCCGTTGGAGATGACCACGCTCAGGAAAGGCCTTGAACGCTGGTTTGAGTCTCTTCATCTGAAACCGACAATCACAGGCGAATTCGAAGACAGCTCCCTGATGATGGAATTCGGCCAAAATGGCCATGGAATCTTTGCGCTCCCCTCTGTTATCGAAAAAGAGGTGCAACGGCAATATGATATTGGAGTTGTGGGGCGAACCGATGCAGTCAGTGAACGTTTCTATGCCATTTCTTATGAACGGATTGTTAAACACCCGGCAGTCACGGCGATTACAACAACAGCGAGACGAGATTTTTTTGTTGACCAATAAAAAGGGCCATCGGCACAGTTCCAATCCAATAGCTTGGGCTCACTTCCTTTTTGACAAATAGGACAGGATTTCATTTTTATGCCGATCCACATAGGCGCAGCTCGGCTCAGCCCCACATGAACGGCATTTCAGATCATAGGCCGAGTTGAGTTCCCGGCACTGAGGGCAGGCATAATGCTCGATCATTTCCTCATACCACCGGGCATATCCCACTGCTTTGATCCGCTTCTGATTCTCCCACAATTCGATTCTATGGGGTCGCAGTTCCTTGAATGCGCGTAATTCATGACAGGGGTATTCGTCACATTCCACGCAAAAATCAATGCCTTTCTCCTTGGCGCAATCGACCATTTTGCATTCATTTTTGCAGAAGTAACCGCGCTTCTCCGAGCGGCACCCATGACATTCCCATACGTCCGGTGTGGTGTGATAAACATCTGCAACAGCTTCCAATCGTTGGGGTTCATCTTCTGCCGTGCCGATAAAGAGCGTGCAGGCAGGGCAGAACAGCCCGCAAACAGCGGCAAGTCTGATATCCGGATGGGAATCACTTTTTGAGGTCATAATTTCTCCAAAGGTCGTATTCAATAAGCACTAAGACAACATTTTTCAGAAACGATTTTACTCTGCCATTATCATACGGTTCCGGACATAAGAACAAGCCAAAAAAGAGTGCATTGGAAAATCATTGCAGAATATTTTTGACGCTGTATGGAGCAAACCGCTGGCGATATTCTCTGGGTCGTAGGCCCGTCAGCTTGAAAAACACCTTTCTGAAGAAGGAAATATCCTCGTATCCCACCATATTCGTGATCTCATCGAAGGGCTGACTCCCTTCCTCCAGCAGCCGCTTAGCCGCTTCCACCCGTACCTGTTGCAGGTATCCCAAAGGGGTTGTCCCTGTTGCCTGTTTGAACCGACGTTCCAGTGAGCGGCGGCTCATTTGGTGTTTCCGGGCCAGCCTGTCGTAGTCGATGGATTGCGTATGGTGCTGTTCTATCCATTTCTGGGCCTTCACCACAACAGGGTCGCCATGGTCTTTGGAAAACAGGAAAGTGTTATAGGGGGCCTGCTTCTCTCGTCCCAAGTCCAGGATCATCGTCTTGGCACTTTTTATGGCAGCTTGCCGGCCGCAGAATTTTTGTACCAGGTAAAGGGATAAATCCATGCCTGCATTCACTCCTGCCGAACAATAGAGGCGACCCTGGTCGATGAACATTTTCTCCAGCCGCAACTTCACGCGAGGGTATTTCCGGCGGAACATCCCTGCAAACCCCCAATGAAGGGTGGCCGATTTTCCGTCCAGCAAACCGGTTTCCGCCAGCAAGAATACCCCCGTGCAGATGCTCGCCACATGGGCGCCTTGGTAGTATTGCCGCCGAAGCCAGGGAATCAGATCAGGACCCCTTTTGAGAATTTCTTCGATATAGGTGGCCGATGAGATAACAATCAAATCTGTTTGGTCAATCGCCCCGATACTACAATGGGGTTGGATAAGGACATTATTTGTGCATCTGATAGGCTGTCCGTCCGCCGAGGCAATTGTGACATCAAAAAACGGTGTTTGCGGGGTATGAAGTACCCGGTTCCAGAGTCGTCCCGCCTGGTTCAGGATATCCATGGGACCAAAAATGGTAGTCGCCATGGCATGATAACACCCGAGAATGGTAACCTTTTTTATGGATTGATCCATGGTACTCTTTTTCTTGAAACTGCTTTCAAATAGGCCGGATGCCGATATCGCCCCTGAGTTTGTCGTTTATACCACTTTTGTTTTGGGAAGTGAACCGCTATCCTGCACTCTATTCTGCAAACCAAAGGAGGGAGATGGGTATGGATTATGAACAGATTAAGGCGTCATTGGCCCCTTGCGGCCTGAGCTGTGAAAAGTGTTTTGCCCATGTCGACGGCGATGTCCGCAGGCACAGCCTGAACCTCAAAGAATCATTGGGGAATTTCGCACCCTATGCCCAGAGGTATGCGACCCTGCTCGGAGAGCCGGCGTTTAAAAAATATGGTGATTTTAGTGAAGTGCTGGACTATTTTGCTTCGGAAAACTGCCAAGGATGCCGCAACGAGCAGTGTAAGTTGTTTAAAAACTGTGGGGTACGTCCCTGTCACCAGGAAAAAGGGGTTGATTTCTGCTGCCAGTGTGATGAGTTCCCCTGCACAAAAACCCATTTTGACGACAATCTGTACAAAGCCTGGGTGCGGATCAACGAGATCATCAAATCGAAAGGCATAGAGCGGTATTATGAAATTACCTTGAAGCGCCCCAGGTATATTTGAGATTCATTGGGGGCGGGATTGAACGTAATTTCGCTCCCATAGACCGCTGTCGGGATGCCATATATCTGATTGTTGACAGACTATTCTACTATAGTTTTTCAGAAAAATGCTTTTCCTCATTAGGCAACAGATCGTCCTGCTTGCTGTCTCAGCTTTTATTGACATGTTTATCCAATAATTTTTCTCAAAAAACGATATTTTGTTAACGGTTGGCCCCGTGACCAGTTAAAATGTATGTTTATTTTGAATTGGAGTATGATGGTCCATAGAAGGTCACTACTTCAAATAGGTAGGAGGCATCCACGCTTCGGTCGCATATGGATCACATGGCCATTACAGCCCCCTCTTTGGAGTTCGGCGCGGAATACGTCCGACAGACGCTTGGGGGTGAGCTCGCAGGTCGGCGGCGAGCATCCTCGCATGTGTACTCACGACTATTTGTTGAAGTTGGGAGAAAAGCTTTATAATCAACTGGCTAATAACCTACCTGAAGACGGCAGCCTGCCTTTTCATTGGATTGCGCCGACCCTCATCCAATGGACCGCTGGGGTTCATCCGACCGCAACGATGCCTGAAAGCGGATGTGCGCTTGTGATCCTTGAGGGATTTCATCCAGATGCCAAGAGGGTCATCAGCATGCTTGAGTCTATTGGCTTTGAAGGTGATTTTCGTGCTTCTGCACTGCCGCCAGGCCAAAAGCCGTACATTGTGGCCCACATTCAGACACCCGCGGGTGTAAGGCAACTGAGTGCCCCTGGATTTCACTCAACTCGGACGCTCGGTACGAAGCCGAACGCGCCGGTTAGCTCGGCGTTCACATAAGGCATCCAAAATATAGGAGGTTTCCGTGTTTAATAAAGCAGTCTTTCCCGGAAAATACATTCAAGGAGTGGGTGCGATAGGCGAATTGCCAGCACTGATAGATTCGCTGGGCAAAAAGGGGCTGATATTGGCGTCGCCCTCGGTGAAGTCCAAGGTACTTCCAGGATGCGGTATCGATTGGAGTGAGCAAGCCGTCTCCAACGAATTATTCCGCGGCGAGTGTTGCCAAAGCGAGGTGGGCCGGTTGTTTGAAATCGTTACGCAAACGCATGTGGATGTTCTTGTGGGCATGGGTGGAGGCAAGACCCTTGACACTGCGAAAGTTGTCGCTGACCGGGCGGGCATACCGGTGATCATTATCCCCACTATCGCTTCGACCGATGCACCGTGCAGCAGGTGTGCGGTGTTGTACTCAGAGGACGGCATTTTCGCTTCCGTGTGTTATCAAAAAACGAGCCCCGCGGTGGTGCTTGTTGATGTGGGGATTATCGCAGCCGCGCCGACGCGTTTTCTGGTGGCAGGCATGGGAGACGCGCTGTCGACATGGTTCGAAGCCAGGTCCTGCGAGCGTACCCAGTCGCCGAACGAGTGTGGCGGGTATAGCACAAAGGTAGGAGTCTTCATCGCCAAATTCTGTTATGAAACCCTGCTGACCTGTGGTGCGGCGGCTAAAGTCGCCAGTGAGAGGCATATC
>JAWOIH010000017.1:0-2853 GCA_046484725.1 Candidatus Desulfacyla sp.
CCTCCACAGGCAACGATAAAGATTTTCTTGAAATGTGAGATGGTTTCGACGATCTCCCCTAAAGGCTTCAGGTCAGCGACGATCATGTGGGTTCTCTCTGTTGATCCGTTTTGTTTTGAGGGTCAGTGCCTGCCTGGCCGCAAAATCAGAGGCCTTATGTTTCGGGCAAAGGTGCTCCAGCGATCTGCCTATGGTTCCGGATAGAGTTCTCTCCTGACGCGATGTGTAGACCGGCTCCCCGCACACACTGCAGTAAACCAGTTCGAGTTCGATGACCTCATCCCATCGGTTCTCTAAAAAGTGCTGGAACTCGATGGCCCCCTGCGGGCATACCCTCCAACAGTTGGCACATCGGACGCATCTGGCCATGTTGTGTAGAATCGTCCTCTTTCCATGGGCGTCCTGGTAGCTCAATGCGGTTGCAGGGCAATTCTCCACACATGAAAGGCATCCGTTGCATCGGTCATTGACCACGAAATAGGACATCGGACCGGTCTCCTCGAGTAAAGGTTTAGGGTTCAAGGGTTATCGTTGCCGGCTGCTGGAGACTCGATACTGGATGCTCGATATTGGATATTGGAGTTTGTTGAGTTCATTGGGTTATCGGGTTTAGAAACCTGTGCGCTAATTTGTTGACCGATAGCTGATAACCTCTTTTCCCTTTCGGCTTTGAGCTTTCAGCTTCTTTTCCTAGGCCTTTCGCCTCCTGCATCTCTTGCTCAATCGATAGAGGGCCTTGGAAAGAGCCCGCTTCGTTCCACAATCTCCGGGACCATCTCCTCCCATTCAATGGCCATGATGTGGAAACCTCTGACGCCTTCAACCTCTTTCAGCCGTTGAATGGTTTCCACGCATATACGGATCCCCTCCGCGGGTTGATCCTTTTTGGATACGCCGCTCATCCTGTTGACGATCTCCTGCGGCACGTCCATCCCCGGAACCCGGGCCTTCATATATTTTGCCATGCCTGCCGATTTCATCGGGGTTACGCCCGCCAGGATGAAGGTCTTCTCATGGAGTCCCCGGTCCCTTGCCTGGTCCATCCATGATTCAAACCGATCGATGTTATAGATGCACTGGGTTTGGATGAACTCGGCGCCGGCCGCGATTTTCTTGGCTAGACGTGGGACGCGTATTTCAAATGGATCGGCAAAAGGATTGGCCGCTGCTCCTACGAAAGGGCGGGGAGGGCGCTGGATGTCATCGCCGCCCAGGAATTTACCCTGATCCCTCATATGCCTGACCATCTGGATCAATTGCGTGGAGTCAAGGTCATAGACATTCTGGGCCTCCGGGCAGTCCCCGAACTTCTGATGGTCTCCTGAGAGACAGAGTACATTATGGATATCGAAGGAAGCAGCCCCCAGGATGTCGCTCTGGAGGGCGATTCGGTTTCGATCTCTCACAACCATCTGCAGGATCGGCTCTATATTCATCAATTTTAAATGGATCACCGAGGCCAGACTGCACAGCCTGGTCATGGCGGTCTGGTTGTCCGTGACGTTCACGGCATCCACGTGATCCTTGATGATCGTGGCCTTTCTCTTGATGACACCCGGGTCGCTTCCCCTGGGAGGTCCACACTCCGAGGTGACGGCGAGGTGCCCTTTTGAAAGGACTCTTTCAAGTCTGCTGAGTGTCTTTATTTCCATGGCGAAAAGGGTGGCGGATGTGATCCCGCCCGCGGGCGTCTCTCTCCAACACGGCCGTCGATCGGCCGCAGATTACATGGTAGTTCATGATGCTGAACTCGAACAGAAATTTCATGTGAACCCAGGGTATCACAATCCGGCGCATAGTCAAGAGAAAAATATCAATAAAGGCATATAATAATAAAGTCTTATGTCATATTTGATACGATTGAGATTCGTGTTGACAAATCGCTCGCGGTAGATTAACCTGAATGAAAAAATTCATTATGGTGAACGATGGCCACGACCTATCAAGCTCCTTCAGTAACCAAAGCGTTTCACATATTGAGGCTCATCTCCAAGGCGCGTCTCGGGCTGGGGATTACCGAGATCGCAGATCGTCTGGAAATGAGCAAAGGCACGGTCCATGGCATTGTCTCCGCCCTGGAGAATTCGGGCGCCATCATGAGGGCGCCCATAACAAAAAAATACACCCTGGGCGTCACCCTGTTTGAATTGGGCAAGCAGGCTTATTCGCAGTTTGATCTGAAAGACCTGGCACGGCCTGTCATGGAGAGCTTGATGGGAAGGGTATCTGAAACCGTCTATCTGGGAGTCCTGAACCGAAATCATATCACCATCCTGGATATTGTTGAATCAAGCCAGGATCACAAGATTACATCCCCCAAGGGGACCATTATCCCGCTTTTTGCAGGGGCCACGGGGAAGGTCATCCTGGCATCCATGGACCCGGACCAGGCCCTTCGGATCATAAAAAACGACGGACTCCCCAGGTTTACAGAGCATACGGTCACGGATACGGATCGGTATCTGGAGGAGGTGATTCGTGCCCGGGAGGAAGGGTTCGCCACGGATGATGAGGAATATATCCCCGGCGTGAGGGCCGTGGCCGCACCCATCAAGGGATGGCGACATCTGATCTCCGCCATCTGGGTAGTCGGATTCAAGAGGAGTGTCGACAGAGACAAAATGGCAGAATTAATAGGCGCCACAAAGGCGGCAGCAGGAGAAATCAGTCGGCTTTGCCGCTTGAATCCGGCATCCATCCCAGGATGAGGATATCCTGGCCCTGTCGCGTGAACGTCTCGAACGATTATCCGTTCCTTTCATTCTGCGCAAAATTGGCCTATCTTCCGAAGTGTCTCTCTCCCGCCAAAAAAATGCTTCGAGACCACGGACTATCAATCCCCAACTCCTATTT
>JAWOIH010000156.1:0-3624 GCA_046484725.1 Candidatus Desulfacyla sp.
CAAAGGGTGACCATCTCTACCATAAAATATCTTTGGATACAATAAAAAGAAGTCAATTTATGTATATTAACATAAGATTGATTTACAGTGGAATTTGGCATGCCAAATAGTGTTTTGGTGTATTTCAACGTTACAAACCGACTTGTTTGAATACGCCTTGATATTGTGCATCAAATGTACTACCATTTACAGATACATTCACAAAAGGTTGATGATGGCTGCGATAAAGGCGGTTAGAAAAGGTCCTTCAAAATCGTGTCGACCCGGGCTCCGGGCCACCCAGGAGCAGGAGGCTGTCCTGCGTCATGCCCTTCAGGCCCAGCCCAGCGGATCTGCCAGGACCTTTGTCGAGACCGAAGGTGATCAGGTGGTTGGATACTACCATCGGACCCCGTCGGGGGAGTGGCCACACTGGAGGCCACTGAGCGGTTCCGAAAGGGCATGGGACATTACCCCATTCCTGTCGCGATCCTCGCCGGACTTGCCGTTTCTTTTGGCCATCAGGGCGATGAAGAGGTGGACATCTACTTCATCGTGTTCAAAAAGACACCGAGTGCCGAGGGATTGATGGGACGGATGGAGACAGGATACCAGGCGCTGAAGGCCGATGGGAAATTGTCGGATATTCCAAGTTCCCCCGGGGTTGAAGACAATCCTCAAAAAAGATGACGCTCCATATCTCTCCTGCCATTATCATGCGGACCTGGGAATTCGGTGAGAGCGACCTGATGGTCAGCTTTTTTACCGCGGAGGAAGGACGTCTCAAGGGGGTGGCCAAGGGGGCCCGGAAGAGCCGTCAGCGATTTGCCAATTGTCTGGACCTCTTTTGTCTCACCCGTCTTGAATATGAACGCAGAAGGGAGGAGGGGCTTTTTTTCCTCCACTCCGGCAGACTCATTGATGCCTTTCCCGGGTTGAGATCCGGTTTTTCGTCCCTGTCCCTGGCCAGCTACATGATCGAGCTGACGGAAATCCTGTTCCCGGCAGGGGTCGCTGCCAGGCGGATGTTCGAGTTGCTCCATGCGGCGTTTTCTGCCCTCGACGCGGAAAGGCAGATCGATGCGTTTCGCATCCTCTTCGAGGCCAAGGCCATGGCCCTCGGCGGTTACGGGATCGATCTCAGCAGGTGCTGCGTTTGCGGAAGAACATACCAGGGGGAAGGGCGGGCCGTCTTTAAACAGGGTAGCGGGGGCATTGCCTGCCTGAAATGCGGGCAGGAATCCGTCCGTTGGCCCGGTTTAGGGCCGGTTACGGCAAGGGCATTGAATGAGATCCAGTCAACAGCGTGGGATACCTCTCAGGCTCTGGGCCTCAGCGCGGAGATGATACGAGAGACCAAACCGGTCTTGAAACGTCATATCGAATACCGCATCGGGCAGCGGCTCAAGTCTGCTGAATATCTGGATGGCCCGGTCTGATGACCCTTGTGCCGCGGCGATGGTGTTTGTGAGACTAAACCGCCATCGCCACAACCCAAAAATGTCTCACGCAAAGCCACGGGGCCACAAAGAGTTAAGCAGTCTTGCTTGTTTGAGACGGAAAAGTAGGAAATAGGCACCAAAGGAGGGAAAAAACTTGGCTCGATGTTTATACAAGGTAACTGTAATCGCATTCTTGCTCCTATCGGGACACAGTGGTACACAAACGGTTTACGCGCAGCCTCTGGGTATCGGTGCGTCAAAGGCAGCGGAACAATCCCAATATGGGGTTTTGTCCGCCCCAAACGGCAGATTTGTGTTCGGCCAGATATCCGGCTCCGGCAAAGACCAATTCATGCTGGATACGGCCACCGGCCGCCTGTGGCGAATGGGAGAGAGCGGGAAGGTGGGGATATTTCTAAAGGCCGTCCCCTATCTCGACGCAGAAGGGGAGGGTACCTTCCTGCCGGATAGAGTTCCGGATCCCGAACCCAAAAAATCTGAAAAAAAGTAGCGGCTTTTGAGAAGGTTGAGAAATGGAGACCCTGGACCCCATTTCCTTGGATCTAAACTCCAAGACAATCGGGGAAACACTTATGGTGGAGAGGACGGGGTCCTGGAAGCCCTTCCAATCCGCCTTTGAGATCGCCAGGGACAGTATTGCTGCGAAAGCCGCGTATGCGATCCAATATGTAGAGGCGAGGTCCGATCATGGGGTCGTGGTTGACGGCGTCTATTTCAAGAGCCGAGTCCTGCGGAAAAATCTTGAAGATGTCGGGCGTGTTTTTTCTTATGTGGCAACCATCGGGCCCAGTCTGGAAGAAAAAGCCGATACGGTGAATGACCTGCTGGAGCGGTACTATCTGGATATCATCGGAAATATTGCTTTGATCCAGGTCAGGGAATATCTGGAGGAAACGCTGCGATCCAGATTTGCCCTGGACGGCCTGTCATTCATGAGCCCCGGCTCCCTGAAAGACTGGCCGATAGAGCAGCAGAGACCGCTTTTTTCGCTTCTCGAAGGCGTAGAGCATTCCATCGGGGTAAGATTGACTGAGAATTGTCTCATGATGCCGAAGAAATCGGTTTCAGGCCTCTATTTCCCGACGGAGATCACCTTTTACAACTGCCAGTTGTGCCCGCGGAGCAAGTGCGTGGGCAGGAAGGCCGCTTATGATGGGACCCTGGCGCGAGAATATGGCATCGAGATAAAAAGTGATATGTGAGATCATGGCGTGCGTCTGTTGGATTTCTCTTTGTGGGGAAGGAGCATGTTGGAATCGGCCTTTGCTGTGGTTATCGGCATTATTGGCGCCGAGGCCGCCTTTTCGCTCAAAAAACTCATAAGGGCAGCCGGTTGAGGCTGCCCTTATGAGGATCGGCAATCTCTTGGGCAGAGAGGGTATTTTATATGAACGATCTTAAATCTTGAAGAGGTGAATCTACTATTTTTGGTTGTTTGCGCCTAATCCGTCTCCTCTTTCCAATGAGGTTCCGCACGGCGCAATTCGAACCGTCCCCAGGTAACTCCTGGGTGGTGAGCTGACGCCCAGAGCCTGAAAGTTCATTATAATGAGCGAGGCCTTTAGCTCTAATTGCCTATTCAAAATTGGTGATTTTCTAATCGCCTGATGCCTAACTCCATGTAAAAAGGCTTTTTATGTGGCTGTCACGAAAGCAGACAGCCATATCTCCAATAGGATTTCATGCATGCTCAAAGTTGATTCACAGGAAATCATTGCAGATGCCGACGTGGAAAAGCTTTCCCGCTTTTTTATGGATCGGAAAGATCGCATATACGAACTGATTCGGGAACGATTGAAAAGCCAACCTCCTACTCCATACAAATATTTCATTTCAGACCATCCCAATGGTCAAATGCGAAGCCAGGCTTTTCTCAAGGCCTTTCAGGAAGCGCTTAACGGAAAAGTGGATGTTCTTTTTGAGGATCAGCGACAGATAGGATACAAACGGGCCGTTGAAGGGTACGAACTTAAAGACGTCTTTGCCTATAAAATGGCCTTCACCGAAGCCATGTGGCTCCTTATAAACGACTACAATGCACATCAAACGTCCGGTGAGGCTATGATAACTTTCAATGATATGAAAGTCATTACCCATTTGATAGGTTATTCCAATTTCCTGTTGTCAGATTCTTTTCTCAGAACGCGAGACGAAATCATTAATCACCGCCGGAGCCAGCTGC
>JAWOIH010000189.1:0-4618 GCA_046484725.1 Candidatus Desulfacyla sp.
GTTCAAGGTTAGGGATAAGAACACCCTTGACGCCGTGCAGACCTATCAAAACAACATGAAAATCGGGATTGTGTAGGAAGGTGGATTCGATATTCTTGTCACTGATCTGTGGGTGGGGAACCAATGGCCGATGACATGCTGCTGATCCAGAGAAGAGGGCGCGTGTGCACCCTTGTTCTGAACTGCCCTGAAAAAAAGAATGCACTTAACGAAGAGCTGCTCCTCAACCTTCACCGGAATTTGGAGAGGCTTTCAGGGGATGAGGGCATTCGTGCGATTGTTATCCGGGGGGCCGGGGATGAGGCATTTTGTTCAGGATACGATATCGGCGCCCTGACGGCCGGGATCGGTCCGGAGGCCGTCGAGACAACCGGGCGGTCGGATTCGTTCGGCCCCTTTGAAAGGGCTGTGGAAGCCATCATGAACTATCCCTATCCGGTGATCGCCATGCTGAACGGATACGCCTTTGGCGGGGGGTGCGACCTGGCTGTCTCCTGCGATATCCGCGTCGGAGGGGGCCACATCCGTTTGGGGATGACCCCTGCCCGGATTGGGATGATATACACCCCGGAAGGCCTGATGCGGTTCATCCGGACCATCGGATTAGCAAAAACAAAAGAGATCTTTTTCACGGGTCGGACCTACGACGCCCTCCGGGCGAAAGAGATGGGCCTGCTCGACTATCTGATCCCTAAGTCGGATCTTGAATCCTTCACCTATAATCTGGCCGAAGAGATCGCCGGGAATGCGCCCCTCTCCCTGAAGGGGATCAAACGAATCGTGAACCTGATCCTGCGATCAAATATCGATATGGCTGCAGACGACCGGAAGGAGGCTGAGAATATCGTGACAGGGGTCCTTCAGAGTCACGACCTGAAAGAAGGCCGTGCCGCATTCCTGGAGAAGCGGTCCCCTCAGTTCATGGGGAGATAGGGCGTTGGGCATTGAGGAATTCAGGAGCTTAGGGATTCAGGGATTGACGAATTTAGGGATTGAGGGATTGAGATATTTGGAAATGAGGAATTGGAAGGTTGACCGGTTAGCGGAAGGCGGGGAGCAAACCCATCACAAGGGCTTCCGGGGAAAGAATCTTTGTGTCCCTGTGGCTCTGTGTGAGATTGTCTTCGGTTTTAGCCTTTCCAGGTCAGCAGACAGAGAAAGGAGTCCATTGCTATGGGAAAACCGGTAGTGGCAATTGTACGGTACGAGAAACCCCTCGAGTCGCTCCGCAGGGCGGTCGACCTCTGCAAGGGTTTGGATCACCTCCCTGCCCATGCCAGGGTCTTTATCAAACCGAACATCGTGTTCTGGACCCGGAAGGTCGCTTTTCCCAAATGGGGTGTGATCACTACCTCACGGATGGTTGAGGACGCAGTGATCCTCCTGAAGGAGCGGGGGATTGATCACATCACCATTGGAGAGGGGATGGTCGTCCAGACCAAGGACAGGAAGACGCCGGCCCATGCCTTTGAAAGCCTGGGTTACAATGTTTTGAACAAGCGCTACGGCGTCAAGGCCATCAATGTGTATGAGAGAGAATTCAGGGAAGTGGAGGTCGGCAACGGGGATACGCTCAGATTCAATGCGGACATCCTTGACAGCGATTTTGTGGTGGACATCCCTGTCATGAAGACCCATGCCCAGACCGTGGTGTCCCTGGGGATCAAGAATCTTAAGGGGATGATCGATATCAATTCCCGAAAAAAGTGCCACAACGCCGACCCGGAGAAAAATCTCAATTACTGGGTGGCCAGGCTGGCCGATCCCATGCCCCCCATGTTGACGCTATTAGACGGCATCTACACCATCGAGCGGGGCCCGAGTTTTGACGGCCGGGTCGGGCGGAGCAATATCATTGTGGCCTCGGCCGATGTCCTGTCGGCCGATCTGGTGGGGGCAAAGGTATTGGGATATGATCCATCGGAGGTTCCTCATCTGGTCCACGCGGCAAGGAACCGGAGTCGGCCCGGCGATCTGTCGGATGTAGAGGTGGTGGGCGAAAAGATCGAGGATGTGGCCTCTCCTCACAGATACTCCTTCCCTTACAACACGGGCGACACCCTCCCCCTTCCGATGGAGAAGATGGGGATTAAGGGGCTTTCGTACCGAAAATATGATCTGACCTTGTGCACCTATTGCTCAGCCATCAACGGGGTGGTGCTCACGGCCGTGGCCGGTGCCTGGAAAGGAATGCCCTGGGACGATGTGGAGGTGCTTACCGGCAAGTCCATGTCGCCCACGCCGGGGATGAAGAAGACGATTCTGTTCGGAAAATGCATGTATCAGCGTCACAAGGATAACCCGGACATTCAGGAGATGATCGCTATTAAGGGATGCCCTCCCCAGCCTCAATCGATTGTGGAGGCCTTTCACCGGGCAGGCATCATGATCAATCCCGGCATCATTGAGAACGCCGACGCGGCGCCGGGGTTTTTTATGGGCCGCTATGAGGGAAAACCCGAGTTTGAAGCGGCTCATTTCACCGTGGCATAGCCGCCGCGTTCCCTTTACTTGCGCAGGCGGATGGCCTGGGGGGTGACCTCCACCAGCTCGTCCTCATTGATATAGGCGATGCATTGTTCCAGACTCATGCGGATGGGGGGGGTGAGGATGACGTTTTCATCCGACCCTGAGGCCCGTACGTTCGTCAATTTCTTTCCTTTTGCCGGGTTTACCAGGAGGTCCTGCGGCCTGCAGTGCTCGCCGATAATCTGACCCTGATAGACCCGTGTCCCCGGACCGTAAAAGAGCCTTCCACGATCTTGAAGATTGAAGAGGGCATAGGCGACGGTGGTGCAGGGCTCTTTGGCCACCATAACGCCTTTGGTTCGGGTCCGGATGTCGCCGGCAAAGGGTCCGTATTCCAGAAAGCGATAATTCATGACACCCATCCCTTTGGTATCGGTCAGAAACTCCGACCGGAACCCGAGGAGTCCCCGCGTGGGGATCCTGTAGGTCAGGCGGGCCATCCCGTTTTCCTGGTTTATCTGGAGCATCTGACCTTTTCGTGCGCCCAACTTTTCAATGACCGTGCCCATATAGGCCTTGTCAACGTCAATGGTCAGTTCTTCAATGGGTTCCAGGATGTTGCCGTCTTCTTCTTTCATGATGACCTGGGGCCGGGTGATCTCAAATTCGTATCCCTCACGCCGCATTTTTTCAATAAGAATGGAGAGGTGGAGTTCTCCTCTCCCCGAAACCTTGAATCCTCTGCTTCCTTCCACCTCTTCGACCCGCAGGGCCGCGTCCGAGAGGGCCTCGCGCTTCAACCGCTCGGTGAGATGCTGGGATGTGGCGTATGAACCCTCGGTTCCGGCAAAAGGGGATTCATTTGGAATGAAATGGATGGAAATGGTGCAGGGGTCGATCTCCATGGGAGGGAGGGGCATGGGATGCTCCGGGTCGGTGAATGTTACCCCGAGCGTGACATCCTCCATTCCTGCAACGGCAACGATCTCCCCCACGCCTGCAATATCGGTGACCGATTTCTTGGCCCCTTCAAAGCGATAGACCTTGCTTATGCGGGCAGGGGCAAGTGTCCCGTCACGTCGGGCCACCACAATCTCCTTGTTGATGTTCAATGTCCCCCCGGTTATCTTGCCGATCCCCAAACGGCCCAGATAGGGAGAATATTCGATGGAGCTTACCAGCATCTGGAGGGGTGCATTCGGATCGCCAACAGGAGCGGGAATGTGGGATATGATCTTTTCGAAAAGCGGCTCCATGGAGAGTTCGGGCCCCCCGGCCTCCAGGGAGGTATATCCTTGTTTTGCAGAGGCGAAGATAACCGGGAAGTCCAGGATGTGATCGGGCGCCTTCAGCTTGACAAAGAGATCGAAGACCTGATCGACGGCCCATTCCGGCCGGGCAGCGGGTTTGTCGATCTTGTTGATGACCACGATGATGGGAAGCTCCAGGGCAAGGGATTTCTTGAGGACGAAATAGGTCTGGGGCATGGGCCCTTCCTGGGCGTCCACGAGGAGTAGCGCTCCGTCGGCCATCCGGAGGACCCGTTCCACCTGACCGCCGAAATCGGCATGCCCGGGCGTGTCGATGATGTTGATCCGAAACCCCTTGTAGTGAAAGGAGGCATTTTTGGATGCGATGGTGATGCCCCGTTCCCGTTCCAGATCGATGGAGTCCATGAAGCGTTCGGCAACATGTTCGTTGGCCCTGAACATGCCGCTGTGCTTAAACATCTGGTCCACGAGGGTGGTTTTCCCATGATCGACATGGGCGATAATGGCAACGTTTCTGATGGTGTTCTGTTCCATTGACGTTTTTCTCTGGCCATCCGGAAAGGACGGCGAATCTTATAAGGTTGTAGCGGGGAAGCCATCCTCCCCTGGTTAGAATTTGTGGTAACCTTTCTATATCGTTGATTCATGCTCTGATGTCAAGAAAAATCTGATGGCATCAGCCATTTTCATAGGATAATTTAGCACGGGCGCTCCTTTTTACCTTGCCGGGGCGTGATCACAAAATCCTGTTGCATTCTGAGGGATAGAAGGTTAAGAGGGAAAGAAGTTGAGAAGGTAAGGCAATTTGACGTGTTGAGAAAGATTGATGACGGATCACACCCCCCCTGAATACATCCTTGTTGAACAGGATGCCGATC
>JAWOIH010000196.1:0-8393 GCA_046484725.1 Candidatus Desulfacyla sp.
ATCATGCCCCATGCCAAGAAGTACTTTGCCAATATCCTCCTCCTTTATGCGCCGCTCATCCTCAAGTTGGTCGATAAGGTGACCGAGATGGGACTCGCCATTGATATGATCTGTCCTGATCATGGGATCCTCTGGCGAACGGATCCGTCGAAGATCATCAAGGCCTATGTGGAATGGAGCGAGCAGAAACCCAAGAGAAAGGCCGTGGTCATCTACGACACCATGTGGCACAGCACCGAGGCCATGGCCGAGGCCATTGTCAATGCGTTAGGGGAAGAGGGCGTGGACGCCCGACCCCTTCATCTGAGGGCCAACCATCGAAGCGACGTCATCACCGAGGTCCTGGATGCAGGGGCCGTGGTGGTAGGTTCTCCCACCCTGAATAATGGGCTCTTCCCCACGGTCAGCGATTTTTTGACCTATATGAAGGGCCTTAAACCGAAGAACAAGGTGGGGGCGGCCTTCGGTTCCTACGGCTGGAGCGGCGAGGCGGTCAAGCTGGTTACCAAAGAACTGGAAGAGATCGGCTTTGACATGATTGATCCGGGCCTAAGGGTTCAGTATGTCCCGGACGACAAGGCCCTGGATTCCTGCCGTGAATTCGGGAAGAAGATCGCGGCGGCGTTGCCTGAGTGAGGCGTTAGGCTCAAGGCACAAGGCGTGAGGCTGGGGGCAAAGCAAAAGGCTCGCAGTCCCCGGCATCAGGGGCCGGGAATTGCATTCCCTCTCGTACCCACGAAGGCGTTTGGGAACCCGGGCAACGCCGGTTGGCCCTTTCCTTTGTGCACTCGTTTAATTCGTTCGATTCGGGGTTAAATAGGGAATACAGACATGAGAAGGCTTCCGGTCATAGACATCCGCGAGTGCTCGGATTGCGGGACGTGCCTGGAACTCTGCCCCTCTGTTTTCAGGAGAAATGACGCCTCCGGGTTTATTGAAATCCAAGATCTTCCCGAATACCCTGAAGATGAGATTCTGGAGGCAATCCGTTGGTGTCCCAAGGACTGCATAACTTAAAAGTTGAAAAGGTCGGCGTCGATTCACCCACGCAAGGGACCGTCACCAGAGCCACCGGCACCCCGGCGGCGACCTACCGTGGGGTGGACCGCCCCGACCCCTGCACCCTTGTTATCATCGGGGCATCAGGGGACCTCACCGAACGGAAAACTATTCCAGCCCTTTTTGATCTTTTTCGCAGGGGGGAGATGCCGACCCCGTTCCGGGTGGTGGGATGCGCTCGGACACATTTCGAAGAGCATCAGATCTTTAAGCTGACAAGCTGGTGGTTGATGGACTTAACAGCACACTAGCTTAACAGCTCAACAGCTTTTTGTCCGGAGACCAGAGGCATCGCACCTGATATGACCGACCCGCACGAACATGCGCTTGGCCCTTCCCGATTCCTGGCAGAGAATGTGGATCTGTTGCCAAGGGGGCGGGCCTTGGACGTGGCCATGGGATACGGCCGCAATGCGGTTTTTCTGGCCCGGGCCGGGTTTGAGGTGGAAGGGGTCGATATCTCGCCGGAGGCCACGGCCGGGGCCTTGAAGGCCGCAGGGAGGGCGGGGGTAGTCCTGACCGTTCGTGTGGCCGATCTGGAGACCGGAGGCTATGCCATCGCGCCGGGGGCCTATGACGTGATCGTCTGTTTCAATTATCTCCATCGTCCCTTGATTCCTGAAATAAGAAATGGCCTTCGCAGCGGCGGGATGGTGGTGTACGAAACCTTTATCGTGGATCAGGCCCGATTCGGGAGGCCCCGGAATAGGGATCACCTGCTGGAGCACAATGAACTGCTCGATCGGTTTCGTGATTTCCGGTGTCTCCGGTATCACGAGGGGCTGATGGAGACACGGAGGGCCGTTGCCGGCATCATAGCGGAAAAATCTTCATCAGGAGGTAAGCGGTTATGCAGTGGAAACAGTTCCTGACGCCGGTGGAGAATCTGGATGCGGATGCGGCGAGGGTCTTTATGCGCGACCATAAGGAAGGGACCTATACCCTTCTCGACGTCCGGCAACCCGGGGAATACGAGAAGTCGAGGATTCCCGGCGCCAAGCTGGTGCCTCTCCCCGAACTGGCGGATCGGCTTGGAGAATTAGACCCGGACCGTCCTTTAATCGCCTATTGAGCAGTCGGTGGGCGCAGCCGTGCCGCTGCGCAGCTCCTCGCCGGCCAGGGCTTCAGGGATGTCTATAACCTCAAGGGAGGCATCAGGGCCTGGAACGGTCTGACAGCGGCCGGCCCTGCCGAGATGGGGATGTCCTTCATGAGAGGCGATGAGACAAGCCGGGAGATTATTGTCCTCGCCTACGGCATGGAAGAAGGCCTGAGAGGCTTTTACGCCGAAGTCAGTGGGGAGACAGACGACCCGGACGTAGCCGAACTGGCCGCCAGGCTCTCGAAGATAGAAGACCGCCACAAGGAGCGGCTCTTCGATCTTTATCTCACCCTGGACCCAGGACTTGCCGACCGGGAGGCATTTGAAGCCGATATCGTGGCCGGGATCATGGAAGGCGGTTTTACGACAGCGGAGTTTCTCAATCAAAACAGGGAGGCCATGACAACAGCGCCCGATCTCCTCAATCTTGCCATGATGCTGGAGACGCAGGCCTTGGACCTCTACATGCGGTATTCCGAAAAAATCCTGGATGATCCTGGCAAGGGCGTTCTCTATGACCTTGCGGAAGAAGAAAAGGGCCACCTGACCCGTCTGGGCCGCCTCATGGAAGAGAAGGTCTGATGGCAACCTATACCGGCATCAATCACCTGGCCCTGGCCACCAGGGACATGGATGCCACGATCCGTTTCTGGCGTGACCTGCTGGGAATGCGGCTGGTGGCAGGACTTGGGCGGCCGGGATACCGGCATTACTTCTTTGAGATATCGGCCCATGATATGATCGCCTTTTTCGAATGGCCCGATGTCGAAAAGATCCCTGAAAAGGATCATGGGGTCCCTGTCAAGGGCCCTTTTGCATTCGACCATGTCTCGTTTGAGGTGGAAACGGATGAGGACCTGTGGGGATTGAAGGCAAAGCTGGAGGCTGCCGACATCTGGGTCTCCGAGGTGATGGACCACGGTTTCATCCATTCCATATATACTTTTGATCCCAACCATATTCCCATTGAGTTCAGCGCCCCGGTACCGGGCGTGGACATCCGGAACCATCCAAAAATGAAGGACAGAGGACCGACGACCGTGTCCCGGGAAGGGCCTGATCCCCAGCCCGGGATCTGGCCTGAAGGCGCGGGGGCGCCCCCTGTTGAAGACCGGAGGGTCTACCCCGGCGAGGGGATGGTCCTGGTCGAAGAGGATGAGAACGCGCCCTAACGCCGAAAGGCCGCCATGCAGGCCGTGAAACAGGGTCCCGGGGGAGGAGAATTGAATAGGACTGGGGCAGATTCTTCAAGAATCGGGGGACGTCGACTGAAAACCAGGGTCCGGGACATCCTGACCTCCATGGAGATGGAACAGGGATTGGATGCCCTGTATCAGATGCCCGCCCGCCGGTTGATCAATCCTCTGTTCTCGTTTCTCTACGCGGGGGACGACCGGCTCCGGTGGAGGGCAATTACCGCCATGGGCCGTGTCGTGGCGCGGCTTGCCGACGAGGATAGGGAGGCGGCCCGGGTCGTCATGCGACGGCTCATGTGGAACCTCAATGACGAATCCGGGGGGATCGGATGGGGGTCGCCGGAGGCCATGGGAGAAATCCTGGCCTGCCACGAGGGTCTTGCCGAGGAATTTGCCTCCATACTCATCTCCTACGCCAGGGCGGACGGCAATTACCTGGAATACGAGATGCTGCAGCGGGGCCTCCTCTGGGGGATTGCACGGCTTGCCCGGGCGAGGCCCCACCTCATTCGGGATTCGGTTTTGCACTTGATACCCTACCTTGAATCCAAGGACCCGGCCATCAGGGGAATGGCTGCGTACATTTTGGGACTCCTTGAAGCCCGGGAGGCCCGAAGACCCCTTGTGCTTCTAAGAGAGGATGAGGCTACATTCCAAACCTGGGCGGACACCCGGCTCGTGAACAGACAGGTGTGCGAAATGGCCAAGGGAGCTCTCGATAGGCTTTCGGCCGCAGAAGATGACGACTCAAAGAGGAAGGGACGGTGATGTGTCAATCATGCCTGCAGGTAGGCAATTTCCTGACGTCCGGGCGCCACAAGAACATGCTCTCGTCAGACATGTTGCCGTACAACCGCCTTTATTTACAGGCTTTTTTAGATTATCGATGATTGTGGTCTATTTTGCGCACAACTTTTGCATATAAAATATTCTTAAAGCGGCTCGTTGATTTTGCCGATATATGAATTAAATTGAGAGTAAACGATCGCGTGTGGGAAGCGCCAACAGACAACTTTAACACACGATAATAAACCACGAGACGGCCCATGGCCTCCAAAGGTTATATTTAAAAGAGAAAGTTGACAAGGCGCTTGAACCACAGGATCCTCGAATGTGCGTGCATCTTTTCCGTTCGCAATCCACAAGTTCAGAAATGAAGCGGTTGCATCAGTGAAAATAACGGCATCTCGGGAATCCATTCAATCACGATGGCGGCCTGGTAACAAACAGACCAACCCCTAACGAAACCCAAATCTCTTTCCATAACCAAAACCCCTCATCCAAGGCAGGGCCTCTCTCCGGGCCCTGCCTTTTTTTCCTCAAGGCCCATCTCCGGTCGTCAAAACAATCCATCCAAATCACCCTGCGTCCCTTGTCTTGATGGCGGTCCGTCCTGCCGGAGAACCGCGTGTATCGTCATCGCGTAGGGTCCTTTTCCCCAGACTTGAAACGACCTGTTGCCTATCCTGCGTATCTTGGGTATAGTTGCAGTGATGACCATCAGATAGCGTCCCCCATGCGGTGGAGCGCTTTGCCCGGGATTGAACCATTCGCGTGAAAGTGCCGGTTATTGGCGGTCCCAAAGGGAGATCATCCCGCCCGGGCCGGAGGAACCGGATGTCGGTTCATACGGCCCTGTAACCATATGGACAAAAATCAATGCCGTACCCTTATAAAAAAATTCCCCCCGAATTGTTGGACGCTCTCCTGGAAAACCCTCATGAATCCCAGATTCTGGTGGATCGAGAGGGCGTCATCCACTTTATCAGCATCCACAGTGAGGAGTTCTATGAAATGTCCCAGGAGGATGCGGTAGGTCGGCACATCCTGGAAATGAATCCCGAAAGCCTCCTTCCTCGGGTGATCGAGACCGGAAGGGCGGAGGTGGGTCGCGTTATGAAGATGGGCGGCAGGGAACGGATCGTGGCCCGGATCCCCTTAAAGGACCGCAGCGGCAGGGTTGTCGGGGCCGTGGGCAAGCTCATGTTCTGGCATATGGAACAGGTCAAGGATCTGGTGCGCCAGGTGGAGGTCCTGGAGGATCGGCTGGACTATTACCAGAAAGAACTCCAGGCCATCTATTCGGACTGGTTTGCGCTGGAACGGGTGGTGGGAGAATCGCCGGCCATGCGCCAGGCCAAGGCCGTGGCAATACAGGCCGCGGCATCGGACCTATCCGTGCTCATCACCGGGGAAACCGGAACCGGCAAGGAGATATTCGCCCATGGGGTCCACCAGCTCGGGGCCCGACGCAACAAGCCCTTTGTCAAGGTGAACTGCGCCGCGATTCCCCACGAGCTGTTCGAATCGGAGATGTTCGGCTATGAGGCCGGCGCCTTTACCGGGGCCAGCCGGAAGGGCAAGCCCGGCAAATTCGAGCTGGCGGACGGCGGTACCATCTTTCTGGACGAGGTGGGGGACCTGCCGTTGCCCATGCAGGTCAAGCTCCTTCGGGTGATTCAGGAAAGGACCGTGGAACGTCTGGGAGGCACCCGGGTCCTGAATCTGAATTTCCGTGTGATCGCAGCCACCAACCGGGACCTCAAAGAGCTTATTCATAAGGGGCTCTTCCGGCAGGACCTCTACTACCGCCTCAACATCTTTCACCTGGAAACGCCGCCCCTCAGGACCATCCCTGAAGACATTCGCCGCCTTGCCTACCACATCCTCTCCGAGATCGGGAAGGAAAGAAAACTCCGGATAGGTCCGATCACACCGGAGGCCATGTCCAGATTGATGTCCTTCCCGTGGCCGGGGAATGTGCGGGAGCTCAGGAACGTGATCGAGCGCGCCACGGCCGTGGCCGGGGAGGGACCCCTCAAGGAAGAACACCTGCCCATGGATCTTCTGGATGAGACCCCCAGGATCCTTGAAGCGCAAGGCGCTCCCATGCCCTTGCGTGAGGAAATGGCCGCGGCCGAGCGCCGTATCATCGAGCGGGCACTCCGTCATGCCGAAGGGAACCGGAGTCGGGCGGCCCGGATCCTGGGCATCCACCGCACAGGCCTCTACCAAAAAATGAGGGCCCATGGATTGGGATGAGTTTCCAATCTGTATATTTTTTTCGACATATATATTTTTGTCTACATGCGCCCGAAAAAGGCTGTAGTGTGGTAACATCCTGGTATCCTTTTTAATTTCAGAGAAGGTCCCAAACAGACTGTCGAAGATTCTATGCACTCCCACCCACCCCGTCTTTCCCGATGGGGGTTCTTTTGTTGGACCTCCACCCATTTCTCAAAATAGTTTCAATTATTCCGATGCGTTATATCGCCACATGTGCGACGGCATGCGTATTGCAAAAAAAGCAGCGGCATCTCAATGTTCAGCGGATGGAATCGGGTACGGGTAATTTCCATCGGAGTTAAGGCGTAACCCTTTTGGCGCGATACCCCCTGAATGCCTCAATCACCACATTCACAAATCCCGTTTTATCCGGGTTAGGATATCGATATGGACCATGAAATTCCCGAAGCTATACGCCTGATGCTGGATACGGTCCGGCGTTTCGTCAAAAAAGACCTCGAACCGATCAGCCAGAAGGTAGAGGATGAAGACCGGATCCCGGACAACATTGTCCAGACCATGCGCGAACTGGGGCTTTTCGGCCTCTCTATTCCCGAGGCGTACGGCGGTCTGGGCCTGGGCGTCCTGGGCGAGTGCATGGTGTATGAGGAACTGTCCAAGGTCAATGCCTGTTTCCGCACGCGTATCGGCACCAACAACGGGATCGGTTCCCAGGGGATCGTCATCGACGGCACCCAGGAACAAAAGGAGACCTACCTTCCCCGCCTGGCCTCGGGCCAGTGGATCGGTGCTTTTGCCCTGACCGAGCCGGAGGCCGGCAGCGACGCATCCAACATCCAGACCACGGCTGAACAACAGGGCGAAACATGGCTTCTCAATGGCCGGAAGCACTTCATCACCAACGGGGATATCGCCGACGTCGTCACCGTCTTTGCGGCCACCGACAAGGCCAAACGGGCCAAAGGCGGAATCACGGCCTTTCTGGTAGAGAAGAACTATCCGGGTTTCTTTGTGGGCGCCATTGAGCGGAAAATGGGCATGCGGGGGAGCCACACCTGTGAACTGATCTTCGACGCCTGCGAAGTCCCGGCCCGGAATGTCATCGGCGGATCGTCCATGGTGGGTCAGGGATTCAAGACGGCCATGAAGGTCCTGGACAAGGGTCGTCTGACCATGGGCGCATCTGCCCTGGGTTCGGCCCAACGCCTGTTGGAACTCTCTCTGGATTATGCAAAACAGCGGGTCCAGTTCAACCAGCCTATTGCGGGATTCCAGGCCATTCAGTTTATGCTCGCAGACATGGCGACCCAGATCTATGCGGGCCGGCAGATGCTCTACCATGCGGCACGGCTGAGGGACCAGCGGGGGACCGCGGTGGTCAAAGAGGCATCCATGGTGAAGCTTTTCTGCACCGAGATGGCCAATCGGGTTGCGGACATGGCCGTACAGATCCATGGCGGCATGGGCTACATGAAGGACTTTCCGGTGGAGCGGTACTACCGGGACCTGCGTCTCACACGCATTTACGAAGGCACCAGCGAGATCCAGCGGCTGGTCATTTCACGTGAACTCCTGAAAGGAAAATAGGTTATGGCGATAAGAAGCATCTTCATCATGGGAAGCGGTCTTATGGGGGCCGGTATCGGCCAGGTCTGCGCCCAGGCAAACATCCGGGTGACCCTGTGCGATCTTTCGCAAGAGGTCCTGGACAGGGCCATGAAAGGCATCTCCTGGTCTGTGGGCAAACTTCTGGAAAAGGGGAATCTGCCGGGAACCCTGGATGACATCATGGGCCGCATTTCACCCACCACGTCTATCGAGGCCGCTGCGGGGGCCGATATGGTGATGGAGGCGGTTTTTGAAAATATCGATGTTAAGCGTGACGTGTTTGCCAGAGTGGGTCCGGTCATTTCGGAACATGCCCTGGTGGCTACCAACACCAGCGCCATCCCCATTACCGAGCTGGCCGCGGGCATCCCCCGGCCGGAGCGATTCTTAGGTCTCCATTT
>JAWOIH010000252.1:0-3006 GCA_046484725.1 Candidatus Desulfacyla sp.
CTTCCCCCCTAAATACGATTCAGGCCGACTATGCGTATATCTTCGGTCAACCAGGAGAAGGCCCCTATGCGGGCCGTTTCCTCACCGATGCCGGAGCGAGCCTCTTGAGGGTCGGATGCGGGTTTTCGCTCGCCGTGGGGGTGGGTCTCCCTCTGGGGATTCTTTCGGGTCGTTTGTGGTTCATCCGGAAGCTCTTGAGCACATCGGTGAATGCGCTCAGAGCGGTCCCTGGCATTACCTGGCTTCCCCTGGCCCTGGTGTGGTTCGGCATCGGCATGAAAACAACGATTTTCCTTGTGGCACTGGCCGCGTTTTTTCCTGTTTATTTGAACGCCGCAGCCGGTGCCGGCCAGGTCAACCCGCTGCTGCTCCAGGCCGGGGCCATGATGGGGGTGAAAAGGCTTCGCGGCACCTTTGCCATTCTCCTTCCAGGAGCCATGTCGCACTTGATGACAGGTCTTCGACTGGGCCTGGGAATCTCCTGGGCTTATCTTGTCCTGGGAGAGCTGACCGGGGTGCCGAACGGTTTGGGGGCGGTCATCATGGATGCGCGCATGCTGGGGCGGATCGATATGATTGTCGTAGGAATCATTATCATCGCCGTCATTGGTAGGATCACCGATCAACTGCTTCAGGGGGGGATGCGATTCTGCTTCAAGAGTGCCAGGAGGATGGGATGAGACCGCACCTGAGGGCCGTGCCCCTGCCGGATCAAAAACAAAAGGAGACGATTCTTCATATTGAACGCCTCTCCAAGGTCTTCCACCTGAACAGCGGATATCTCCCGGTCCTGGACAAAATCAGTTTCGAGGCCCAAAGCGGAGATCTGATCTGCATACTCGGAAGGAGCGGGTGCGGCAAGTCGACCCTGTTGAAGATCATCGCCGGCTTTCTCTCCCCGAGTTCCGGAAGGGTCGTGCTCAACGAAAAACCCGTTATCACACCGGGGCCGGATCGCTGCGTGATCTTTCAGGAGAACGCCCTCTTCCCCTGGCTGACGGTACAGGAGAATATCGCCTTTGGGTTGAAAGGAAAACAGCGAGATAAGAGAACCAAGACGCAGGAGGTGGAGCGGTTTCTGGGGCTGGTCGGCTTGAGCGAATTCAGAGACTACCTCCCCAGGGAACTCTCCGGCGGCATGAAGCAGCGGGTGGCCCTGGCCAGGGTCCTCATCCTGCAACCGCAGGTCCTCCTCATGGATGAACCCTTTGCCTCTCTGGACGCCCAAAGCCGGGAAGAAATGCAGAACCTTCTCCTGACGCTCTGGCAGAAACTGGCCCACACGATTCTTTTTGTGACCCATGACGTCAATGAAGCCGTGATTCTGGCGGATCGGATTCTACTTATGGACAAGAACCCGGGGCTGGTCCGTCAAGAGATTCCAGTCGATTTGCCGAGACCCCGGGAAAGAGAAAGCAGCGCCTTCCTGAACGTCACCCGAAGGCTCAACCAGGCGCTCAGGGATTAGGATGTCAGCGCAGGATATCGTCAAACAGTCCGGGTCTTGCCGGTTTGCCGGGGCGCCCAGATGGTGAAATAGTGCCCGCCCTTTTCAGGATCATCCAATTAACAACTTATCTGAACAATATTCTTGACAAATCAAGATGAACGAATTCTAAAAATAGCTGTTTCCGGAAGCCATGTGTCAACGGGCAGAAGACCTGTTTGTCTGAGGCCAACTTCTCTTGGGTTCAAAATTTGGAAAAGGTCAGTCTCCTCACTGTCTCGCTGAGGGATGATATCTCAACCGCCAGGCATTGATGAAATATTGCCTTTTTGCGATATACAACTGAACCCCAGCTGCTTCGAGTTCTTTACAATTTCGCGCTCACAACATAACCGTACTGACAACATAACGTAAGGCATATCTCAGGTTTCTGCTCTGCCAAAATCTTTGAGATTACCAGAAGATTTATCCGTATTTCGGGGAGTTGACCAACGGAATCAATATCTCAAGGTTACTCGACCGATCTGAACCGGAGGATATCACAGATTCTTAACTTCCGAGAATTTGGGCCGTGAGGACGAAAGCTGTGGCTTCAAGGCTGGCATATGTATCCTTGCATTGGGCACTTTAACATTTGTCAATTTACAAGTGCTTGAAAATCGCGTTGAATTGGCTCGAAGGTCATGCAAGGTTAATGCAAGGATCATAATGTTTCAAGGCTATCCGATTGCACAACAATATGTATGTAAACTTTAATCGGTCAATTTGTTGACCATCGGAAAAATGGGTTAATGATTTACTCGCTTGTTTCAATGTCAACCTTTAACCCAAAAGGAGGGTGGGAAAATGAGAATAAAGATCGAGCTTTTTGTGGGTAGTGTGCTGTTTTTCTGTTTTCTGGTGACTGGTCTTTTTGGAGCTCCCATGGCCTTGTCGTCCGATAACCGGATTCCTCTACAGGGAAGCGAGACAGGGGAAAACATCTGGTATGGACAAGACGCATGCGCTAACATCACGACCGGAACAGGCAACTCCTTTTTCGGACGGGCCGCCGGGTTTAGCACCACCACCGGTACCGACAACTCCTTTTTCGGACGGGGCGCCGGGGTTACTAACACGGAGGGAAACGAAAATTCCTTTTTTGGAGTGTATGCCGGGAATGACAACATCACAGGACACTCCAACTGCTTTTTCGGATGGGGCGCCGGGCGTAAAAACAACACAGGATACTCCAACTCTTTTTTCGGACGGAATGCCGGGCTTAGCAGCACCACCGGGAGCAACAATTCCTTTTTCGGACGGGCCGCCGGGTATTCGAACACCATCCAAGGCAACAATTCCTTTTTCGGACAGGGCGCCGGGAGTAATAATACTGGGGGAAGCGATAACGCCTTTTTTGGACAGGCCGCCGGGTGGAATAATAGTAGCGGCAGTTATAATACCTTTATCGGACAGGAGGCCGGACAAAGTGCAGATAATCCCCTGACCGGAGGTAGCAATGTCTTTGTTGGACAGCGCACTGGATGGAAGAACACCAGCGGGCATTCCAATACTTTCCT
>JAWOIH010000267.1:0-2579 GCA_046484725.1 Candidatus Desulfacyla sp.
CCAAGACCGAACATGGCCAGGCCCTCCTCATCTCCCGGTATATCAAGGAACAGGTGGCTGAAGGCCGTTCCCTTGACGATATGGCGGTCCTGTTCCGGGCCGCATACCATTCCTTTGAACTGGAAGCGGAATTGACGCGTCAGCATATCCCTTATGTGAAATACGGGGGGTTCAAGTTTCTCGAGTCGGCCCATATCAAGGACTTCCTGGCCCACATGCGGGTTCTGGTGAACCGGGATGAGGCCATCAGCTGGATCCGGATCCTCAGGCTTGTCAAGAATGTGGGCCTGGGGAAAAGCCAGAATATCATTGAGTGGATGAAGAAAGAGGACGTTTCACCCGACCGGATCGCCGCGTGGCCCGGGGCCGGAAAGCGGGAGGGGGGGCTCAAGGCCTTGGGGGAACTCTTGGGTCAATTGACGGCCCGAGAGACCACCCCGCGTAAGGCCGTTGAGCGGGTCATGGCCTATTACCTCCCGATTCTGAAGGAAAAATTTGATGACTATCCGAGGCGCGAAAAGGAGCTGGAGCAGTTGGTCCCCATGGCTGAACGGTACAAAAAGATGGGGGGCTTTCTTGACGATCTGGTCCTGGATCCTCCGAGCAGCACCGCAGATGTGGAAACGGGAGACAGGGGGAAGACCCTTACCCTGTCCACGGTCCATTCCGCCAAGGGGCTCGAGTGGCCGGTGGTCTTTATTATCTGGGTCATGGAAGGGCGATTCCCCTCTTCCATGGCCTACCGAAATCCGCTGGAGATCGAGGAAGAGCGGCGGCTCATGTATGTGGCGGCCACCCGGGCCAAAGACCGGTTGATTATCACCTACCCGGGGGAGGAGTCGCCGCCCGTGTGGTCGTCTTATCCTGCGACCGGCAATGGGTTGTCTTCCTTTATCGCAGCCCTTCCGGACGACCTGTTTTTGCACGAATACGGGTCCGGCCCGATGTTGCCGGACCGTGGGGGCGCTCGGAAAAGAGATTTGGCGGATCGTTTTGTAACCGAAGACCGTCCGTTCCCATTTTCTCAAGGCCAAAAGGTCCGGCATCCCGCATTCGGGACGGGGGTTGTCTCTAAATTTGTGGCCGGCAACAAGGTGGAGGTGTTTTTTAAAAAGGTGGGCCGGAAACTCCTTCATCTGGAATATACTACCCTGGAGAAGATCTGACAAATTGACGATTGACGATTGACAAATGACTGTTGAAACAATCCTCAGCCGTGTCATCGATCGGAGGCGAAAAGCGATATGCGCCTCATTCGGAATTCAGGCGTAAGCCTTTTATTGCTGCCAGGGATATTGAACCGCTGCAAGATGATTAATGGCAAAATGATTTGGGACAAAATGATTTAGGACAAAATAATTAAAGGACAATAACTTTGGCATAAGGGCTAATATCCCAAGACATGGAAACCCAAAAGACAACCTATCGGGACGCAGTCAACACCCTCTACAGCCTTCAGAAATACGGGATCAAATTCGGGCTCTCGAAGACCGAAAACCTCCTGAAGGCATTTGGAAATCCCCATAAGGGCCAGAGATATGTGCATATCGCAGGGACCAACGGCAAGGGCTCGGTGGCTGCCTTTATGGGAAGCATCCTGAAAGAGGCGGGCCTGAAGGTGGGGTTCTATTCATCCCCCCATCTGGTCCGATTCACCGAACGATTCAGGATAAACGGGGAGGAAATCCGCCAAGATACGACCGCCGGGCTGATTGATGAGCTGCGCAGGGTCTTCGCGCCCGAGGCGCCTCCAACCTTTTTTGAGGCCACCACGGCCATGGCCCTCATCTATTTTGCCCGGGAACAGACGGACCTGGCCATTATGGAGGTGGGCATGGGGGGGCGTCTCGACGCCACCAATGTGATCTCGCCGCTGGTCTGCGGGATTACCAACATCTCCCTGGAGCACCAGGATTTTCTGGGGAACCGTCTGGCCGATATCGCGGGAGAAAAGGGGGGGATCATCAAGAAAGGCGTGGATGTGGTCACGGCCGCTACGCAGGCCCCTGTTATCAAGGCCCTTGAGGCCATTGCCGAGGAAAGGCGCGCCCCCTTTTGGCGGGTGGGCAAGGATATTCGATATCGGGCTACCCCATCCGGTCTTCATTACAGGGGCTTGAGGTTAAGGATGCAGGGGCTTCGTCTCGGTCTTGGGGGCTTGATGCAGGCCCGAAACGCCGCCCTTGCGTTGGGGATCCTTGAAAGATTGGGCGAAAAGGGGATCCGCGTCTCCGAGGAGAATATTCGAAATGGGCTGCAAAACACGGTGTGGACAGGACGGCTGCAGGTGATGGGGTCAAACCCGACCATCGTATTGGACGGGGCCCACAACCCCGGGGCATTGAGGGAACTGGCCCGCTCCATAAAGGCCGGGTTTCAATACCGGCGGCTGATCCTGGTAATAGGGGTGATGGCGGACAAGGCCATCGGCGAGATGATGGGGATTATCGTCCCTCTGGCGGATTATCTGATCTGCACAAGACCTCTCTATTACCGGGCCGCGGACCCTGAGGTCCTGATGGCCGCGGCCGCCCCCCTGGGAATATCCGGTGAAACCGTCCCCCTGCTGACCGATGCCC
>JAWOIH010000375.1:0-9243 GCA_046484725.1 Candidatus Desulfacyla sp.
ACCTATTCAAATCAATAAACAACTGAGTCGTCGGCTGATATTTATAAGAAGTTGAAATGATAGCAGAATTAGATCGAAGTAAATCCGGGGGTTCTATAACCCATTGTTTTAATGAAGTAAATCAACCTGGCAACATAACTGCCATCTCTGGCAGGCTTTGGATGAAAATAAATCGATTAATATCAATAAGATATTCCCGTCTAAAAGAGTCAGCTGGGGTGGAGACTATTCAAGCCTCCACCCCGGCCCCAATAACCTACGCATAGATGTTCTCAATCCATCTCATGGCCTCGGTGTCAGGCACTTTTCCCAAGTAAATCTGAGTACTTGAAAGATTCGCGTGCCGTAAGATGACCTTGCTCACAATCTCTATGGGAACACCTGACCGGCTCGCGTATGTGGCAGCATGCCTTCTGAGATCATGGGGCCTGAGTCGAATCCCAACCCTGTCCCCTGCCTTTTTGACTTATCGTCCTGGCTGCTTCGCGAGATATGGGGACGATCCTTTCCGTTGAAATAGAAACAACAATAAGCACAGGAGGACACCCTCAATTATATCTTCAGGCTTAAGATACTCGATGGCTGAATAAATATTATTTCTTTCTTGTCCATACCCCGAAGCTAACCACGATATTGAAGTCAGTAACATGACGATAAACCGTCTCTATGGTGTCTTTGTCGATTATCTTTCCGTCAATAAAACCATCGTCATCGGCATAGTATATGGTCTTGTTATCCATGCCAATCCCAGCGATAAAATTCTCGGTGCGCCTCGGTGACTTGAAGTAACCATAGATTATCCTTCCCTCTTGCTTGGTCATCACGGCTTCGGCGTTCAAAGTGCTGCAATCCGCCGTGCGATGAGTATTCGGGCCTATTTCCTTTCCTTTTTGTAACAACCCACCCTCACTCTTAACCACCCATGTTCCAACAAGGTTTGGGATGTCCGAGTCAGCCATGCAGACTGACACACAGAATAGAGTAGCTATCAACATGGATACGACATAAAAAGACTTCTTCATTGTAGTCATCCTTTCCTAAGAATATTGCCTCAATTTCCACTCAAAAGCCGATTCTGTGATCAATTTACTACAGGGTGCATGCGAATGTAAAGCGTTGGATTGAAACTATGTCCATGTCTTTTTCCGGTCAATACGAGCGCTGGAAGAGGCGTGGGAAGGTTGTCCAAGCTTCGTTTGCCCCAGGGGAGTACCATCTGGATATCTCAAAGATTCCGTACTCCCTGAAAGCTGTGTTATCTGCCATTGTGAGCAACCTAGCCTATATAAATTAAATAGGAAATGGGCCATATCCCGACATTTGGAAGAAGTTGAACAAGTGGCCTATAATACACTAAAACCGCCAAGATAACTAACTTCACTCGGAACTGGTGATTTCGGAATCAGGAACGGAAGCAGGGAAGTAAGCACCGCCAGCTCCCGTGGTGTCGTAAGAATTGGGATCATCCGGGTCGGGTTCAGAGGTTAAAACATCGCCGTAAAAATCCAGATTCACATAAAAGGGTTGAGGCGCCTTGCAATAATCCGTTCCCTCAGAAGTAAGCTTGAAATCATCATACACAGCCTCAAAGCTGCCTATTGCATCAGGATTATCCGGAGCGCCAGCCCCACCAGAAAATAGATGAACCGCACTGCCAATCAATACATCCTTGTCTCGTGATGAATTGTCGGGGGTGAGATCAATGTACAAATTGATGGTGCCCTCTTCTATGGTAGCTCCAGTTGGTGTTACCGGTCCGGTTATGCGAAAGTCGCCTATGAGATGGTAGTACCCGGCGCTCATAGCAGATGAAACAACATATCCTGGATTTCCGCCCGGAACAAAGCCGTTGCGATACTCGGTTATGTCAAATTCACCCTGCTCGACAAAGGTGGAAGTCTCCCGATCGTAAGTGATTCGTGAATAGTAGGTGTAACGCATGAGGTTGGCTAAAAAAACCACAGGTGTTGATTCCGGCGGATAAACGACTGAAGATACTTTGGTCTCATCAACAATCCATGGCAAGGCGGCAGGGGTCTCGGTCTTTTCATCCGATCCGCATCCAATCAATAGCATTAATAATAGGGCATATCCCACCAAGATGGTTATTTCAAGCTTCCCCAGACTCGACATCATCGCGCTCTCCCTTTTACCAATTTTAATCCCTGTTGTTCAGCGCCCTGAAACATTTTATTCCATGGCATTGACTTCGAAAAATTGGTGGTCGCGGTAGAATCCCAATTTTCGTTTTTTCTGCCATGTCAGAATCTTCTCACCGAATAGGGTAAGCTTGCCATCCATAAAGATTGTTGGAAATTTCGTCTCTTATGATGATGCATCATGAACTACGAAATCACTTCCATTGGTTCCGGCGCGATAGTCTGATTCATACGCTGATTTAACCTGGCTAACCGCATGTCGATATTTTTTTTGACGATTTGATTAAATGCCACTGTCCCTCCAGCCAGACTGACAAGCCTTCATAGCAGGCAGACATGAACTTCATGAGTTTCTCTCACGCCTCCCCTGTCAACGTAGAAAGCGCCCCGCCTCGCCTACCATCGCCTTTAAGCTCATTGCCCTCCGAGCAAAGAGACTTGGAGAGGTGGCCCTTGGAACGATATCCGTGACAGAAGCAAAGAGGCTGCCGCCTGCTGGAAACCTAAAAACAGGGTGCCCATAAAAACGTCTCCATAGGCAGCTGATCGACTCCCAAGCATAGGATCGGTGACTACTTGAAAATGATATCAAGCCAGGCGAAGGTCTTCTGCCAAAACAGTTGGATAGCCCCTGCCTGGCAGTGGAGGTCAGCCCCCTCCGCAGCGGTGAACATCAGAAATTGGTTGCTGCTTCCGGGGAGGCTTGCGTAGAGCTTCTGCGGCTGTTTCGGGAAGGTCGTGTCATTTTCAGAATCAACCACAAGTACCGGCGCCTTGATGTTCTGGATCCGCCCGTCCAGTGTCATCTCGGCAAGCTTGAGAAAATAGTCTGCCGGCGTAGGGACGCCGAAGGTATACATGCCATGCACCAGAGACCACCTGGACCCGGCCGAATACTCCATGACGTACTCAGCAAACTCGTTAAAATCATCAGGCTTCGTCCGGATGAACTCCAGAAAGTCGGCATAGTTATCAGGCATTTCAGGAATAGTAATCCAGTGTTCCGCCACTCCTTCAAAAACGCTGTAAACACCGCCGTCCGCAACGACCGCTGTTAGACGATGTTCCTCAGTTGCCGCTCTGGGCGCCAGGTAGCCTCCCATGCTGAATCCGATGAGAGCTATCCTGGCAGGATCAACGTCAGAACGTTTCACGAGGTAGTCAACGACAGGCGTAACAACGCGTTCCCAGTCGGGCCTGAATGGAATGCCCTGGTCATGGATCATTTCACCCTGGCCAGGACCATCAAAAATGATGCAGTTGTATCCATGCTGCTGCACGGCAAGGCCACTCGGGACGCTCTCCTCCTTTGATCCGTCGAACCCCTGGTGAATAATCACGGTTGGCAGCTGTTGTCCGCCCTGGCCCCCGCGGTAGAAATAGGCAGGCATGGTGGTGTCTTCGTAGGAAACCTGCACATACTCGATTTCTGGGGAAAACATCCCGGCAGCCTTTCGGAAGATGCTCGTGCTTTTCGTCCAGGTGTCGCGAATTCGAGGATCAACAGGCTTCTCAGAGAGGAAAAACCCGGCATTGCGATAATAGTTGCTCGCCCGCATATATGCATTCCGGGCACTGGGGATATCGCCGATGGAATCATAACTCTCGCCGAGGGATCTCACCCGCTCCGCCAGCGCGTACCACTCTTTGTACCAGCTTTCAATGTTGCCATCGATTATCTTGCGAGCCGTTTCCAGGCACTCATCCAGATCCGCAGCGCTGGGGGCCGCTCCGGCAGTCCTGATCAATTGGAAGGTGAAATCCTTGTTCGAAAAAACAGTTCGCATGTCCGCTATCGTCGCGCCGGAACCCGACTGATCGGAGCATCCGTGAATCTGCAGCAGGATGAATATCAGCAGGAGCGCCGTGCCAAGTAATGAAACCAGCCGTTTTATTACGTGCATCTTTTTCCGTCTATATCTATTCCACATCGCGTTGGAAATCCTTTACAAATAGTTCAAGTCCGTTAAACGGACGGGGTCCTTTTCCCGTTGCAGGCATGGAAATGGTCAAGCCCGTGGAGGGGAGGCACATGCCCATTTTCAAAAGACTACCAGCCGCTGCGGTTGGCCCGCGGGATGGGCTGATACTTGTTGTCCCCGTTTATGTAGATGTAATAGCACTCCACTGCAAGACTGAAATCCTTTTTCAGGGTCTTGTATTTAAAATCGATCTATGATGAGCCAAAGACGTGAGTTTCGTTCGCCACTACACTGGACGGATGAGATGATAAGAACTCACTTTTTGAGACTTAAAATATAGCCGAAAGGGCCTGATGTGTCAATGGATATTGAGGCACAAACTATTTGAGACCAGTACGCTAATCAAAACAGGTGAGACTTTCTAAGGAATGGCTTTGTTAAGAGGGAAACATGTTGATTAAAGCGAGATTGATCGCTTTTTCTTAATCTTTGTCAGTAACTGAAAAGAGCCGTGATCAGCAGGGTTGTATGGACAGGGTCGCGGGCCTTACTTTCTGGATATCGCACACTTTCAGCAACACCGAAAAGCCGTGTTATCTGCCATGTCCATGTTTAATTATGTAAGCATCTCAAATAGATAGATCGATAAAAACAAATTGTAGGGCTGAAGGTCTATACGGCCACCACCCCAATCACGTCCGGTCAGGCGTAAAGGTTTTCCGGCCAAAAAATGAAAAGGTTCCACGGTGTTTCCAACAGGCCGCATCGCTTCAGTATGTTAGTCCCCGCAGGAACATGTCTCTCCGCCGGGTGTGGGGTTGCTGACGCTGCCATAGCACTTAGGATACTCATCCGGACAGTCCTCGTTCGTGCTGCAACAGGGCCGGCAATGACTGTCGGCATCGGCCCAGTTTTTTCCGCAGCGCTTTGTCGGATCGTCGGGGGTAGGCGGGTAGGAAGCACAAGCAGCGAAATTCTTCTGTGTTGAACAGTTGTTCAAGAAGCCTTCAGGTATGTCCACCCCCATCACCTTGGCGATTTGGGTCAAATAATTTACCCGGTTTTGGGCCGCTTGCGGATTCTCGGCGCCGGGTCCGCATTCGATCCCGCCGTTGATGATGTTGATGATGACACCGAAGTTGGCCGTTTCCCGTCCACATGCCTTATCATCGTCTGTGGGCTGCCACTTCCCCACCGCCACTTCGTGCGCCGACGGCTTAAACGGTTTCTCCGGGTCCTTGCCCGAGCCCAGGTCTGCATGCCCCCAGAACCAGATGGATCCGGCCATCCCGGTCTTGGGTTCCTTGGTCAGCAGGTCGGGGTCTTTCAGATACCTGTTCCCTTCGTCCATGGCCTCCCCGAATGCCTGATAGTTGTAGTTATGGGAAAGCTGATGAGGTCCCCTGCCACCGTATCCGACGCCCCCATCAGGGCACAGGTTCTTGTTGTCCTCGCACGTTTTGCCAACAAAATCCGGGACATTGTTACAGCCGCCATAGGTACACCAATTCCAATAGGCCCCATATCCTTCCTGGATCGCGCATCCAGGACCGCCATATGGGTCATCTTTAGCATGTGTCCCGGTTTCCTGCGCGATGTTCGCCAGAAATGCTGCAATCTCAAGCTTCCTGGTATTGTCATCCCCCTCGGCGGCAAACTCCTCCCATTTTGCCATCCCCTCAATCAGGTTCTCGTAGGCATAGTACCACTCCCAGTTCTGCTTATCCGGAAGACCCAATTCCACCCGGTTCTTTTCCCTGCAGTCACATTCTTTCGTTCCCTTGGTGATTTTGTCATACGTCTCTTTGGGCAACAGGCGCATCAGGTCCTTTTTTCTTTGATCAATCTGCCACAGGGGCGTTGGATCAAAATCATTGGCCTGATTCGAAGGGCCGGTGGAACTGTCATGGTCAGAACACCCCACACACCAAACAGCAAGAGCCAGCATCAGCATTACCCAATTCCCTTGTTTGCATTTTTTCCGCATTATCCAGGTCCTCCTGTCTTTGCCCTTTTCGCCCTATTTCGATGACCTACATTCAGCGGGACGATCGGTTAAACCCTTTTCAATCTTGCAGCGGTTTTTAAGACTTCATGGTACCAATATCGCCGATGGGAATGATAACAAAGTTGGCCCTGCATTCTTAGAGCAAAATTATTTACAACTTAACAAACGACACTATTCCCTGCAACCAAAATTGCCGAGATGCTCTAAGGAATATTTCAAGTGCAAGCGATATTGATTGGAACCGGGAGCCACTGGATATTTCACCTGGATAACTCAAAAAATCATTAGCCTCTGAAGCGTGAGATAACTGCCATGGTCAGCATCTTGGGGATAAAATACCAAGCCATATCCGTTAGATACCTAGTTGCCTGAGAAGGGACGATACTGCCGGGTTTGGGAGAAATCACTCTTACAATTTGAGCAGAGGAGGTGCTCTTACAAAGGATGTCGCTGATATTTAGACATGAGTCAAACGTAGACCCCATTACTTTGGACAATCAGAATGTGCTTGACCCCCAAGCCCTTTTTACGTACACTTCTACATATTGGACAGGGAATTGACACGACCCCTTCTAGGGCGCCGACCTCACCTGATCCTCGAACATGGAAGGAAAACGGCCATGAAAAGCCAGGGACCATTGTCTAACGTCTTGATGATATTGGGACTTCTCCCTCTGATAGCCCTAGGATGCAGTGACAGCGGTAGTTCCACGCCAACCGGACTATCCACCCGGATAAACCTGCTCTTCGCAGAGAATGGGACCCTCACACCCGTGGACCGGAACCCAGGAGGGGAAACCGCGTCGGCCGCTGATGGGAAACCGCAATATACCCTCACCCTGGAGAACCTAATGGACCAGGTACTGTGGTACACGGACAGGCCCGTGCGCCAATCCGGCTCAGAAACCGTGAAGACCTATATGGCATTTTGGGCGGGCTCCTATGGTGAGGTCTCCCCCAATGCCGTCTTGGACGGCTATGTAAAGGGCGCAAGCTCAAATGATGGACTATTCTTGATGCTGGAAGACCCCATATATGATTCAGAGACGGATCGTCTTACGTTTCTTGTCACCTTACTGGATACCACCATCGACTCGATCCAGCCCGATATCCCCCTAAGCCTGGATCATATAAAGCTCACCGTATTGGACAACAGCCCCAAGGACCAGATAGACGATTGGTCCTTTGCACAGGTGGCGCCGGATGCCTTTTTTGAGCCCACGCAGAGACAAGGGGTCTATAGACTGCATTTAGACAATGTCTACCCCGAATCCTACTATATCGGCAATGCCCCCAATCGGCGATCCTATCTGTACACGGTAACATGCTTGGTGCGCAACTGGCGGGAGATCTTTGAAGACGACCCTCCCAATGCCTCCATGACCGCATACACGGCCGAGGGGGACCTTAAAGTCCACATGCTCACCATTGATGATCCGGAATACGACGTAGCCACCGGCAGCGTGATCTATACCGCAAACCTGTTGCACGGCGAGATCGACAATCAGCAGGTGTTATATTCCCCCACGCTTTTTATCGACAAAACCGATGTGAATGGGACCCATGCCATACAGGTCCACAATAATTGCGCTGAAACCATCTGGTTGGGGGCCTGTGGAAACTGTAAGACCCAGCAGAACCCTTGTCCCGAATACTTTGACCCGCCTAAGGGAGCCAATGTGGAAATCGACAAAGGCGGGCATGTTGTTTTCCATGTGAACAAGGGCTGGGCCGGTAGATTCTGGCCGCGGACCGGCTGCAAATTCAATAAAGACGGATTATGCGAGAGTGGGGACTGCTGCGATTCAGGGGGCTGCGTCAATAAGAAGAATCAATTTGCCAAAAACTGTTTTTATTCCGGGAACCCCCCTGTCTTAGTGATTGAACCCACCTTTGATGCGCCCAGCGGCAACGGGCCCATCGATTACTTTGATGCCAGTATGGTGGACGGATATCATATGCTCATGTCCATCGCAGCCATACCGGGAACCTACAATACATCGCCCGATCCGGGCATGGATTCAAAATATTGGTGTACTACGGGCGGCTGCAAAACGAGTCCCACGTGTCCGGAGTTTTTAAAAGACGGCAAAGGGAACTGCTGGAGTCCATGTCAGCATGCCATACAAAATGAATTGCCCCTTGCGGAGCAGGAAAAGCTGTGCTGCAGTTGCAACATGAAAGAGCCCTGTACCTGTCCGGATCCCTGCTGTGACGGCCATTACGGCTGCTCGCCATATGTGAAGGTTACCAGTGGTAAGCAGAAGTACCCACCCAATATGTGTTGTGATCCATGGGGAAAACTGAACAACAACCGTCCCTGGGATCAGAAGTATATCAATTACATCAACGATGTCAAAGCGGCGTGTCCTGAAGTGTATGCCTGGCAGTTCGATGACTTCAAAAGTACTATCAACTGTAGAAAAACTAGGGGTCTGGTAGACTATAAATTGACCATATGTCCTTAATCACGTCCCGAGATCGTCTCACTGGGACCACATATTGATGAGGCATCGGATGGCATGTGTGTCACCGCGTTTTTGTTCGCCCGCCTGATAAACACCTGTAAAAGGTTCAAGTCTATGTTTGACTCATCTCCTTGGTAGTTTTGATTTTCTCGACTCGTTTTCTCAACTCTGGATTTCTGGATATCTTTCACCTCATTCTTTATACGACGCTGCTCACCGAGCTGAATCGGTTCATGTTGAAAGATCGACCGATCTCTTCCAAATGATCTCTCCGAAAAGTTCTCATTATGCGAAGGACTTCCGGGACGTCTTTGACTTTGTTGACTTATGTCCAGCTTGGTCTTAATTCCCTACTTTGTCTTTTCTTCGGATTCGCAAAATACAAAACCCCGCTCTCCGTCTGTCTGGAGTGACGGGGTTTTTTTGACAACCATTTACCATTTCAAGCCCTCATTACTTAGCGAGTTGAAAGAAGGAGCTTGGCTCAGGAATATTTCTGGGCTTGGTTTATATCTAACCCATTTAAAAGTCAAGGAAAACCGGTCACCTTACCTGTTAACGACCCGGTGAGTGCACCACGACCCATATGCAGCATAACAGACGGGTTTGACAAATAAGGCCACAACCCATTAATTTCTTTAAAAAATGATCTTTTGAGTGCGGCCGGATTGATTGTTGTTCTTGGC
>JAWOIH010000413.1:0-10802 GCA_046484725.1 Candidatus Desulfacyla sp.
CAGAAAACCGCCCTCCTCGTAGCCCACATAGCCGGGCGGGGCGCCGATCAGCCGGGCCACCGAGTGCTTTTCCATATATTCCGACATGTCCACCCGAACCATGTACTGCTCGTCGTCAAAGAGGAACTGGGCCAAGGCCCGGGCCAATTCGGTCTTGCCCACCCCGGTGGGCCCCATGAAGATGAAGGATCCGATGGGGCGATTGGGATCCTGAAGTCCCGATCGGGCCCGGCGCACCGCATTGGCAACCGCATCGATGGCCTTTTCCTGACCCACGACCCGCAGGGAGAGGCGTTCCTCCATCTTGAGCAGCTTCTCCTTTTCCCCCTCCAGCATTCGCGACACAGGGATGCCCGTCCATTTGGCCACCACCTCGGCGATGTCCTCGCTGTCCACCTCTTCCTTGAGCATCTTCTGGCCGGCCTGGAGTTCCTCGAGCTTTTTGTTCTCTTCCTCCAGGGTCTTTTCCAGCTCGATCAACGTCCCGTATTTCAGCTCTGCGGCCCTGGCAAGGTTGCCGTCCCGCTCCGCGATCTGGGCCTCCGACCGGGTCGATTCGAGTCTTCCCTTGATGTCCCGTATTCGGGAGATGGTCTCCTTTTCTTTTGTCCAGTGGGCGGTCATTTCCTCACCCTGGACCTTGAGGTCGCCCAGCTCGTCTTTGATTTTAGCGAGCCGGTCCTTGGATGCCGCGTCCTTTTCCTTTTTGAGGGCCTCCTTCTCGATTTCCAGCTGGGTCATCTTGCGCTGGATGGCATCGATCTCCGCGGGCATGCTGTCGATCTCGATCCTCAGTCGGGAGGTGGCCTCGTCGATGAGGTCGATGGCCTTGTCCGGCAGAAACCGGTCCGTGATGTAGCGGTGAGAGAGGGTGGCGGCCGCCACCAGGGCCGAGTCCTTGATGCGGACCCCGTGGTGGACCTCGTACTTTTCCTTGAGGCCGCGAAGGATGGAGATGGTGTCTTCCACGCTCGGCTCCTCCACCATAACCGGCTGGAATCGCCTCTCGAATGCCGCATCTTTTTCTATATATTTTCGATATTCTTTAATGGTCGTGGCGCCCACGCATCGAAGTTCGCCCCGGGCAAGGGCCGGTTTCAACATGTTGGAGGCGTCTATGGCCCCTTCTGCGGCCCCGGCCCCCACCAGGGTGTGCATCTCATCGATAAAGAGGATGATCTGACCATGGGCATCCGTCACCTCTTTCAGTACCGCCTTGAGCCGGTCTTCAAATTCGCCCCGGTATTTTGCCCCTGCGATAAGTGCCCCCATATCCAGGGCCACCACCCGTTTGTCCTTCAAGGTCTCGGGCACATCCCCCTGGATGATCCGCTGGGCAAGGCCCTCGACAATGGCGGTCTTGCCCACCCCCGGCTCTCCGATGAGGACCGGGTTATTTTTGGTCCGCCGGGAGAGGACCTGCACGATGCGGCGGATCTCGTCGTCGCGGCCGATCACCGGATCCAGGTCCCCCTTTGAGGCCACCGCGGTCAGGTCCCTGCTGAACCGTTCCAGGGCTTGGTATTTGTCTTCAGGGTTCTGATCCGTTATCCGCTGCCCCCCTCGAATGTCCACCAGGGCCTTGAGGATGGTGTCCCTGGTAATCCCGGCCGCGGCCAGAAGCCGTGCCGCCTCTCCCTCCTTCTCGTCGCTGACGGCCAGGAGGATATGCTCGAGGCTTACAAACTCGTCTTTGACCTGTTCTGCCTCGGAAAAGGCCCTGTCCAGGACCCGCTTGGCCTTCTGAGACAGGTAAGCCTGACTATACCCCCCCCCGGATACCTTGGGGAGTTTCTCCAATGCGGCCTCAAAAGACCTGGCAAGCTGATTGCGGTCGGCGCCGATCTTTCCGAGAAGCGGCGGCACCACCCCTTCCTTCTGCTCCAGAATGGCCATGATCAGGTGCTCCGGCTCAATCTGCTGGTGCCCGAATCGTTCCGCCAACTGCTGAGCGGCCTGGATGACTTCCTGTGCCTTCAAGGTGAATTTATCAAATCGCATATTGAGTTTCCTCCACTGGGAATGTTGGAAATTATCCTTAAAACAATAAAAAACTTAAGCCTGTTGAGATAGATTGTCAAGCAGGGGGATGGGGAGGCCGGCAGAGCGCGGAAGCCCATTCCAGCATTTGCAGCCATATGAGAGGGCCGGTCGTGCAAAAATACGCCATCCCCATCAAGATGCTGCACGCGCCTCTCTTGGGTAGTGGATGCGAACCTACCGACCGGAAGGACCCTCATATTTCACAAATTACCATCGTTGAGATGAAGACATTTTGCATGATACTACAATTTTGTATCTAAATTATTTCAAGAATACAAAAGTGTTTTTTGCAGCTCACACTTCAATTTTCTCGATAAACAAATAACATGCTGATATTACAGACGAAGAATTATCTTCAACGCCATGGCACACATGTTGCTGTTAATCTGCTTCAAAAAGCAAAAAGGAGGAATCGGATAATGAATGCTGGAGACACCGCTTTCGTATTGATGTCGGCGGCCCTGGTAATGTTCATGACGCCAGGCCTCGCCCTCTTCTATGGAGGAATGGTGCGCCACAAGAATGTCCTGGGGACCCTTATGCAGAGCTTCATTCTTCTGGGACTGATCACGCTGGAGTGGGTGCTGTGGGGGTATTCTCTCTCGTTTGGAGCAGACCATGCCGGCCTCATCGGCGGCCTGGAATGGTTCGGGCTGAAGGGCGTGGGCATGGACCCCAGTCCTGACTATGGGACTACGATCCCGCATATGGCATTCATGATATTCCAGTGCATGTTTGCCATCATCACCGTGGGGTTGATTACCGGGGCCGTTGCAGAACGGATGAAATTCAGCGCATTTCTCCTCTTCGCCCTCTTGTGGACCACCTTCGTCTACAACCCGTTGGCGCACTGGGTCTGGGGCGTGGGTGGATGGATGGGCCGCATGGGGGCACTCGACTTTGCCGGAGGAACGGTGGTGCATATCAGTTCAGGCGTATCGGCCCTTGCTGCAGCACTCCTCATCGGAAGACGCATCGGCTATGGGACCACGGCCTATATCCCCCACAACCTCCCCATGACCATCACCGGGGCGGCGATCCTCTGGTTCGGATGGTTCGGGTTCAATGCGGGGAGCGCCCTTGCATGCAACGGACTGGCGGCCAACGCCTTTGTGGTGACCCACATAGCCTCCGGACTGGCGGCCCTGACCTGGATACTCATGGAATGGCTCCACAGGGGTGAACCCACCACCCTGGGGGCGGCCAGCGGCGCGGTCGCCGGTCTGGTGGCCATTACACCGGCCTCCGGATTCGTAGGGCCCCTGTCGGCCGTCATTATCGGCGGAGTGGCAGGCATCATCTGCTACGGCGGCATACTCCTCAAGGCGCGGCTGGGATACGATGACTCCCTGGATGTGGTGGGCATTCACGGCGTCGGGGGGACCTGGGGGGCACTGGCCACCGGCCTCTTTGCCAGCACCGCGGTCAACCCCGACGCCGCCAACGGCCTCTTCTTCGGCAATCCCGTTCAACTCTGGATCCAGTTTCTATCGGTCATTGCATCCATGGCCTTTGCCTTTATCATGACGCTGATCATCCTCAAGGTGGTAGACGCGATCATAGGGCTCAGGGTAAGTGAAGAAGCGGAGATCAAGGGGTTGGACATCAGCCTGCACAATGAGACCGGGTACAGCTTTTAGAAAGGGGAATTCAGTAATTGAGGGATTGGGGGATTAACGGATTCTGCATGATCTGTGGACGGGATTAAGGAGCGAATACCATGAAAAAGATAGAAGCCATTATCAAACCGTTTAAATTGGATGATGTGAAGGATGCCCTGACCAGTATCGGCGTCAGGGGGCTCACCGTCAGCGAGGTCAAGGGGTTCGGCCGTCAACGCGGACACAAGGAGGTCTACCGGGGGGCCGAATACCAGGTGGATTTCGTGTCCAAGGTCAAGATCGAGGTCGTCATGGAGGCGAGTCTGGTGCCGGAAGCGGTCAAGGTCATCCAGGAAAAGGCCCGGACCGGACAGATCGGAGACGGCAAGGTCTTTGTATACCCGGTGGAGGAGGTCCTCCGCATCCGTACGGGGGAGACCGGGAAAGAGGCGATTTAACCGGATGCCAATTTTCCAAGTTTGAAGTGAGAGTTTGGAGTGCCTAAAGCTAATAATGGAAAATTCTGATTTAAACTTTTGACTTCACACTTCACACTCCAGACTTATTTGCCCTGCGCCTTATGCCTTGCGCCTTACACCTAACACCTTGCGCGTACATTATGTCAACTGCTTTTGAAGAACTTAAAGAAGCCAGAAACCGGCTCATCATCCGGCTCCCTGCATCTCAGGAGACGGGCGACTTCCAGGCGTGTCATACGGAGATGATGGATCACTATTTCCGGACAAGCCTTGAGGAGAGCGGGGCTGGCCGGCGCCTGTTCTCCAATAAAACGCCGTTTGCCATCCTGGCCGTTGGGGGTTACGGCAGAAAAGAACTCTCGATTCATTCGGATGTGGATGTCCTGATCCTGTTCGGCCCCCGCATACCGGATCTGGCCAAGGGACTGACAGAGGAGATTCTCTATCCCCTCTGGGACATCGGCCTTGATCTCGGATATGGGACCCGCACCATCAAGGATTGCCTCAGGCTTTCGAAAGATGATTTTGAGGTCCTCACATCCATGATGGACGCCCGCTTTCTGTGCGGTGATTCGCCGCTCTTTCTGGACCTCATGGCCGGCATTCAAAAGAGGGTCGTCGCAAAAAGGAGGACCGCCTTTGCCAGATGGCTGGAAGACCTGTATCAGATCCGCATGGAAGCCAACGGAGATGCCAGCGTGGTGCTGGAGCCCGATCTGAAAGAGGGGATTGGCGGATTGAGGGACTATCACCATATCCTCTGGATAGCCAAGGCCTTTTTTCAACTGATGGCGCCAAGAGACCTGGAATACACGGGCAAGCTCTCCCACAACGAATACGCGGAGTTGCGGCATAACCTTTCATTCATCTGGCTCGTTCGCAACCACCTTCACCAATTATCGGGCCGGAAAAACGACCGGCTCAACTTTGAATACCAGGAAAAGACCGCTCCGAGACTGGGCTACCGGGATCGCAGGGATCTGTTGGCGGTAGAGCAGTTCATGGGGGATCTACATGCCGCCATGGCCTCCATCAAGGCCTTGAACCGTGCCTTTGTCAGGGCCCATCTCCCCAGAGAAAGGGGCCTGTGGAAAAGGGCTGAACCCGTGGAGGTCGCCGAGGGACTTCATGTTCACCAGGGGGAAATCAATTTCGATTCAGCCACTGCCATACTGACGGATCCCCTCCTCCTCATGACCTTGTTTGAAGAGAGTTCGCGAACCGGGTGCCCTCTCTCCCTGGAGGCGCGAAGACTGGTTTCAGAGTTTCTGTCCCTTGTGGACGATGGTTTCCGGAAATCAAAAGAGGCGGCCAAGGGGTTCCTCAAGATTATCAACGGCAGCCACACCTTTGATGTCCTGATCCAGATGCAGGAACTCGGTTTCCTGTCGGCCTTTATCCCCGAATTTGCCAAGATCGCCAACCGGGTTCAATTTGACGCCTACCACACCTTTCCGGTCGGCCGGCATTCGCTCGAAACGGTCAGGCGTCTCAGGGAGATCCCTGGGCAGAAAGAGATATTTCTCCTCGATATTCTTCTGGAACTCCCGGACCCCGAGCCGCTCCTGTTGGCGGGTCTCTTCCATGATGTCGGCAAAATCGGCGGAGACCACGCGGCCGGAGGGGCGGAGATAGCCGGCAGGATCCTGAAACGGTTTAGGTATCCGAGTAAAGCGACCGAGGAGATCCTCTTTCTGATCCGGCATCATCTCCTCCTGGTGGAGACGGCCACCCGCAGGGATCTCGGCGATGAAAAATCCGTTGTCCACTGCGCCCGGTTGATCGGGAGCCCTGAAAGGCTCCGCATGCTCTACCTCCTCACGTGGGCCGATTCCATGGCAACCGGGCCAAGGGCCTGGAACGACTGGATCGCAAATCTGGTGCAGGAGCTCTTTTTCAAGGTCCTCAACATCATTGACAGGGGTGAACTGGCAACCATGGACGCCTCAGAAAAGGTCCGGCAGACCATGGATCAGGTTCGTCAGAAGTCGGCCGTTAAGCTAAAAGGCGTAGACCCGGAACCCTACTTTGAGGTGATGTCTCCGAGGTACCTCCTGGCCAGTACGCCCCGGGATATTGTCCGTCATATTGAAATGGTCGCGAAAATGAGGGCTCCGACCAGGCCCCATTCGGGATATCCCTTCTTCCTGGAAGCCGAGGAAAATCCCGTGGAGGATTGCTCGGTCATCACCTTTCTGGCAGAGGACAGGCCTGGGCTGTTCGCGGATATGGCCGGCGTACTGGCCTTAAACAGCGTCAATATCCTCTCCGCCGATATCTACACCTGGAGGGACGGGACCGTAGTGGATGTCTTCAAGGCAACCCGACCCCTCGACCCGATCCATCCGGAAATGACCTGGCAGAAGGTGAGGCAGGACCTGGAGCGTACGTTCGAGGGAAAGCTGTCCTTGTCCTATCGCCTGGGTCAGAAAAGGGCGTCATCTGTTTTCTCCAATCACGATAAACCCTCGCGACCCCCTCATGTTGTCACCGACAACAGGTCTTCTGATTTCTTCACCCTGATCGAGGTATTTGCCGATGACCGGGTGGGTCTCCTCTACCTGATTACCAAAACCCTGTTTGATCTCCGCCTGGATATCCGGATCGCCAAAATCGCCACAAAGGGCGATCAGATCGCGGATGTTTTCTATGTACGCGATCTCGAAGGACAAAAGATTGCCGATGAAGCGCATCTGAGGGAGATTGAAGAGGCCTTGCGTTATGAACTCCGGTAAGCACGCCCGGGGTTCTTGATTATTCAGATATTTTGGTTTATGAATGGGGCTGCGCACACACCATCGAGGGAAAATCGGGAGCCGAACAGCTCGAACGATATCGGACGAGGGGATAGAAAGGGAACGGTTATGAACGACTCCGAACAGAAAGTCACCGGCCTTAAAAAGATAACGCTTTCTTTTGAGGCAGGAACAACGAACGATCGGATGGATCTAACCTCCGGGCCACAAAGACATGAACTGGTGGCAGGGATCGGCACAGGGGGATTCACCCCGTTCGAATATCTATTGCTCGATAAACAGGTGGGCGATATCATCCGGTTGGAGGTCCATCCTCGGCAAATGGAGGAAACGTTCGGCCACATCGATATTCCGCTGCCGGCATCCGCTATGGCCCTTGATTCGTTTTTTTTGAATGTGACGGTAGATCAGATCGATGCGCTGGATCAAAGCGAGTTGGTCCGCGCTATGGCGGGTGCGGTCAAAGGCTGCGGCGGGGATTGCTGCGGGCATCATTGATGCAGGTCGAAACCCCGGCTCGTTTGTGCAGCCCTGCAAAATAGGGCGTCATACCCGCGTCTGCTTTTTTTGTTTCAGGTATTCCAAGCCTTCATCTTCTAAAAATTTTGTCTCTCGCATTCACATTTCGTGGCAGAGAGGTTCTCCAGAACGCTGTCTGAGGAATGCTTCGATCCGGTCCAGACCTTCCCTGATGTTCTCGATGGAATTGGCATAGGAAAACCGTAGATATCCTTCGGCATTCTGCCCGAAGTCGATCCCCGGAGATACCCCCACCCCGGCCTTCTCGAGGATCTCAAAGGCCAGGTCATAGGAGCTTGCACCGAAATGCCTGGCATTGGCCAGCATGTAAAAGGCTCCTGCCGGTTCCACCTTGAGACCAAACCCCAGTTCCCGGACCCGCTTCATCATGTATCTGCGCCGCTCATCATAGACCGCCTTCATCCGCTCCACATCCGGTCCGGCCTTCGTGAGGGCCGCGATGCCGGCCCATTGGGAGATGCTTCCGGCAGAGATGTAGAAATTCTGCTGCATCTTCTGCAAGGGACGGATAAAATGCCTGGGGGCAATGAGATAACCCAGGCGCCATCCGGTCATGGCATAGAGCTTGGAAAACCCGTTCAATACAAAGGCGTTGTCCGTAAACTCAAGGATGGAGTGTTCTTTTTCTCCATAAACCAGGCCGTGATAAATCTCGTCGGATATCACGGGGGGCCCCAGAGCAGCAATCTCCTCTATCCGTTCGGCCGACAGGAGATTGCCGGTGGGATTCGAGGGGGAGTTGATGAGAATAGCCCTTGTTTTTGGCCCGATCTTCTTCTGGATTTCCTCAGACCGCAGTTGAAACCCTTCTCCCTCTTCCGCCCGGATCGGGACGGCCCGGCCTCCCAGGAAGGCTGCAAAGTTGGGATAGCAGGGATAATGGGGATCAGACATGATGATTTCATCGCCTGCCTCCAGGAGGGCGGCGAATATCAAAAAAAGCGCCGGCGACGTGCCTGACGAGACGAGGATTCGGTCGGGTTCAATCGTGACACCGTATTTTTCGAGATAATGGTTACAGATCGCTTCCCTCAGCTCGATGAGGCCGAGGCTGTGGGTATAGTGGGTCTCCCCCTGCCGGATGGCCTCGCACGCCGCATCGCAGATGCACGCGGGGGTGGGAAAATCCGGCTCGCCGATCTCAAGATGGATGATATGCCGCCCCGCCCTTTCCAGCTCATGTGCCCGTTCGAGGACATCCATCACGATGAAGGGAGGGATCTCGCTGGCCTTTCTCGTTATCCTATGCATCAGATCACCTTATTCAGGGAATACTCGATGATCCCCTGTGCCCCGGCATTCATGAGCTGGGGGATCAGGTCCCGGACCACCCTCGCATCGACCACGGTCTCCACCGATACCCAGTCGGAATTGTACAGCCCGGCCACAGTGGGGGCGTTCAGACTCGGAAGGATACGGATGACCTCTTCCACACGTTCCCTCGGGAGGTTCATCTTCAGGGCCACCATGTTCTCCGCCCGAAGGGCGCCCTTCAGCAGGAGAATGATCTGCCCGATCTTGGCCTTTTTCCAAGTGTCCTGGTAGGAGGTCCGATTCGCGATCAGCTGGGTGTTGGTCTCCATCAGGTCATAGATGATCTTGAGGCCGTGGGCCTTGATCGTGCTCCCGGTCTCCGTCACCTCCACAATGGCGTCCGCAAGGCCCGAGACCACCTTTGCCTCGGTGGCTCCCCACGAAAACTCCACCCTCACATCGATATGTCTCTCTGCAAAAAACCGCTTGGTGAAGTTGACCAGTTCGGTCGCGATCTTCTTCCCCTGAAGATCTTCAAGCCGCTCGATCCGGGAATCGGCAGGCACGGCCAGGACCCACCGGGCAGGCTTCTGGCTCACCTTGGAATAGACCAGGTCGTCCACCATGACCACGTCGGACTCGTTCTCCTCTATCCAGTCCCTCCCGGTCAGACCCGCATCCAATGTGCCGGTTTCAACATACCGGGACATCTCCTGGGCCCTGCAGATGGCGCATTCGATTTCATCGTCATTAATATCCGGAAAATAGCTCCGGCCATTCACATTAATCCGCCAGCCTGATTTTTCAAAGAGGTGGATCGTTGCATTTTGCAGGCTCCCCTTGGGGATGCCGAATTTCAATCTCTTCATTTCCCGTAAACCTTTTCCGGATCAAATAGTTTTTCTCCAACCACGGTCACGCTGCCGTCACGTTCCACCCGCTGATGGAAGCAGGACTCGTGGCCCGTGTGGCAGGCAGCGTCGCCGATCTGGTCCACCCTGAAGAGGACCGTGTCGTTGTCGCAGTCCGCGTAGATCTCCCTGATTTTCTGAACATGGCCGGAGGTGCCGCCCTTGTGCCAGATCTCCTGCCGCGTGCGGCTCCAGTAATGGGCCTCTCCGGTCTCCAATGTCTTTTGCCATGAGGCCTCGTTGATATAGGCCAGCATCAGCACCTTCCCGGTTTCATGGTCCTGCGCGATGGCCGGCAACAGCCCTCCCCCTTTGGAAAAATCGAGCCTGATGGGGCCTTCTTCTATCCCGGACATAACATACCCTTTCCCTTCGTATTTTTGAGAACTATAAACTAACACACCCAAGAAAAATATCAAGATAAATCCCGAAACCGGCCGTCTAAACGGGTTTCCCCTCCTGGGGATAGGAAGAAGGGCTTTGTGCTTTGACATTGGGAGGCTGGATACTTTATACTGCGCGCGCTGAGCAACGCGGCGCAACAGAGGGGCGCCGCCACACATCTTGCAGTCGAACATCTGGAGGAGGACATGGAAATAACGAATACCGGCAGAGAAAAGGATTATTTCATCGTCGCTGTCGCCGGGAGAATGGACGCAGTAACGGCGCCTGAATTTGAGAACCGCTTGTTGGATTGGATCAATGGGGGAGAGACCCACCTCATTGTTGATTTGGGGGAGCTTGAATATATCAGCAGCGCAGGTCTTCGAAGCATCCTGACCATTGCCAAGAACCTGAAGGCGAAACAGGGGAAAATGGTGCTTTGCGCACTCCGCGATACGGTCAAAGAGGTTTTCGAAATCTCCGGGTTCAGCACGATCATACCGGTGTCCGAATCTGTGGAATCCGCCATCAAAGAGATATGAACCGCGGATCGGGCGGTTTTTTATTGAAAGGTCATATCCGATGTCAGAGATAACCTCGCCCGCCAGGATGGAGCACCTGGAACGGCTGATCCGGTTCGTGGCCGGTCATGCGGAAAGGGCCGGATTTCCGATCCACCGGATCAAGGAGATCGAGTTGGCCGCAGAGGAGATTCTCGTCAATATCTTCAACTATGCCTATCCCGGCGTGGAGGGCGATGTCTCGATTACGTGCCGGGCAGGTCCGGCCATGCCCTGCCATCGCTGCGCACCAGTGCCCAGGCGAAGCCGAGAC
>JAWOIH010000500.1:0-5269 GCA_046484725.1 Candidatus Desulfacyla sp.
CCAGCGCGTTCGCCAGCGGTTCATGCACAAGCTGAAATACTACGTGGATAAATATGACAACGGCCTTCAATGCTCCGGCTGCGGCCGTTGCGTCAGATACTGTCCGGTCAACATCGATATACGAGGCGTCTGTGAACGGATGAACAATTTTTAGAAGTGACCAACCTTAAGGAGGTTTCTCCCTTGGAAAATCCGTATTTACCCTATCCGGTTCGAATCGATCAGATCACCACTGAGACCGAGGACAGGAATCTGAAGACCTTCAGGTTCGTGTTTCTGAATCCTGAAGATGAGGAGAAATTTGCCTATACGCCGGGGCAGTTTGCGGAACTGTCTGTGGCCGGGAAGGGGGAAATCCCCATCGGCATCGCGTCCTCGCCCACGGAAAAAGGGTTCATCGCCTTTACGGTCAACAAGGTCGGGCTCGTCACCACCCATCTACACAATATGAAAGAGGGCGATGTGATGGGGATCCGGGGGCCGATGGGCAACTGGTATCCATGGGACGAGATGGAGGGGAAGAATGTGGTCATCGTCGGCGGCGGGTTTGCCTTCACCACCTTGAGATCCAGCATTGTATATATGCTCCAACCCGAAAACCGTCCCAGGTTCAAGGACATCACCGTCGTCTATGGGGCCAGGACCCCGGGCATGCTCCTGTACAAGGATGAACTGGCGGCATGGGAGCAGCGGGACGACATCCATATGCACATCACCGTGGATGGTACGGATGATCCCGGTTGGAAATACAATGTGGGGTTTGTACCCACCATTACGGAACAGAAGATCACCAGCGCGGATAATGCCATTGCCATCGTGTGCGGCCCCCCCATCATGATCCGGTTCACCCAGCCGGTCCTGGAAAAGCTGGGATTCCCGCCGGAGCGGATTATCCTCTCTCTGGAAATGCGCATGAAGTGCGGCATCGGGATCTGCGGCCGCTGCAATATCGGGGATAAGTACGTGTGCAAGGACGGTCCTGTCTTCTCACTCGCTCAACTCAAGGAGATGCCACCGGAGTATTAGTCAAACAGACGGTTCCTCCTTTCCAAAGTCTTTTTTCTGGGCCTGCCCCGATGTTTTTGAACGCTCTAAGGGTCAGGCTCAGTCTTTTTCTGCCCGACTGTCGATGAATTTCCCTGTTTGCCTGCATCAACAATCAACCATCGCGCCTGAACAGGCTGTTCGTTCAGGTACGAGCAGGGGTGACCGAGATGAACGGAGAGCATGAATCGATCAAAAGGGGCGCTCAATCACAGGTAACGCTCAAGGCCGCCATCATCGGAGGAGGAAATGCCTGTCATAATCTTCTGATGCTCCTGAGCGATGAACGTCTGAAACGATTGAAGCTGGAAATCGCGGGCGTAGCGGATCCTGATCCGGACGCCCCCGGTATGGTCAGGGCCAGAGAGATCGGGATCTTCACCACCTCTGACTTTACCGAACTCTATACCCTCCCCGGTCTGAATCTCCTCATTGAACTGACCGGCTCCATGGATATCAGGGAACGGATGATTCGCACCAAACCTATTCACATCAGTTCCATCGACCACCGGGGGGCCCGTCTTTTCTGGGATCTGATCCAGATAGAAACGGAAAAGCAGCAACTGCAACAGGCATCGGAAGAGGCCATCCGAAAGGAACGCGACTGGTCACAGAAATTCATTGATTCCTTGGCAGACAAGATCATGGTGCTGAACAGGGACCGCACCATACACCGGGTCAACAAGACCTTTCTGAAGGAAAGCGGGATCAGCGAAGCCGCCATATTGGGGAAACCCTGCCATGAGGTCATCCGCCACTTTTCCGAGGTATGCAGTGGAGACACATTTTCCTGCCCTTTTGAAAAGGTCCTTGAGACCGGGACCAGCTATTCCGCCATCCATGAGCACGAGAATGACGACGGGAACAGGATCTTTGAAGAAATCATGGCCACCCCTATCCTGAATGATGCAGGCGAGATTGTTCAGATCATTGAAGGGATCCGGGATGTGACCCGTCGGGTCGCCCTGCAGGAAGAGGTGCGCCGGAACAAGGAATATTTGGAAAACATCATTGTCAATTCCTCGGACATGATCATCACCACCAACCTCCAGGGGAGGATCGTCACATTCAATCCGGGGGCCGAACACATGCTGGGCTACACGCAGGAAGAGGTCCTGGGAACGGACATCGAAGACCTGTGGACGGCGCCGGAAGCGAGGCGCCGGCTCATGGCCGAGGTAAAGGCGAGGGGATTTGTGAACAATTACCCGACCACCCTCATCGGCAAAGACGGCCAGGAGGTGGAGATCAGCCTTTCTTTAGCCGAGCTGCGCGACAGCGAGGGTCATGTCCTGGGCACGGTGGGGATCAGTAAGGATATCACCGAGGAAAATCGTCTGCGCCGGGAGCTCATCCAGAGGGAAATGGAGCTGAGGAAGGCCAATGACTTCATGAACAAGAGCATCCAGAGTTCGCCCGATGCCATCATCGCCACGGATATGAAAGGAAACATCATCATCTGGAACCAGGCCGCAGAGGAAACCCTCGGGTACAAGGCAGCGGACGTTATCGGCAAGATGAATATCGACAGGATCTATCCCAAGGGCACCGCAAAAAGGGTCATGCAGATGATGCGGAGCCCCGAGCACGGCCCGGTCGGTAAACTGAGGTCCTACCCCATGGTCTATGTCCGCCAGGATGGTGAGGTGGTCGAGGGGAACCTCTCCTCCGCCATCATTTATGACGCAGACGGCGCCGAAGCGGCCTCTGTGGGCATTTTCGTAGACCTGGAAGAACGGCTGAACATGGAGCGAAAGCTCCGGCAGACCCAGGAGCAGTTGTTGCAGTCCGAGAAGCTGGCCGCCATGGGACGTCTGACCTCGCAGATCGCCCATGAGCTGAACAATCCGCTTTACGGCATCATGAATACCCTGGAGCTGCTGAAAACCGAGATCTCCCCCCAGAACAAGCGGCGAAAGATCCTGGAGATGGCACTGTCCGAGACGGAAAGGCTCTCTGACATGCTCCGCAAGATGCTCTCCTTTTCCAAGCCTGACGAGGAAAAGAGACAGCCCTCCGACATTAACACGATCCTGGATGAAATCCTTCTCCTTCACGAAAAGCAGCTCCGGGAACACAGCATTGCCCTCTCGGTCTCCCTGGGAGAAAACTTGGGAGAGGTCTATGCCTCCAAAAACCAGCTCAGGCAGGTCTTTCTGAATATGATCGCCAATGCCAGGGACGCCATGCCGGATGGGGGGACGCTCACGGTCGCCACCCTCGCCGCAGAGAACATGATCCAGATAAGATTTTCGGATACGGGAACGGGTATCAGGAAAGAAGACCTCAACAAGATCTTCGATGCATTTTTTACGACCAAGGACAGCATCAAGGGCGTGGGCCTCGGCCTGTCGGTCTGCTACGGTTTCATCAAAGATCATGGCGGCGATATCCGCGTGGAAAGCCAGATGGACTCCGGCACCACCTTTACCATTACCCTCCCTTTACACAGAGAAACGGAAGACCGGGAGTCCTGATCGTCCCGCCTCATTCGAACTTCTATCAAGAGCCTCCTTATCCCGCACACAGACGGTTATGCCATCCGTCCATCCACCCAACCAGCCACACCCTTTTTCCGTCACCGGGGAAGAAATTCGCAATTAAAACGCCAGAGATGCATGTATTATCACTTTTTATATTTATTATATTTAAAAAAATTTCTATATCGGCGATTTTTTTCTTGACAGACTATAATTTCTATAATAATGATAATTCCTAAAGCAACTCGCACATGGAGGAAATTGAATTGATGGAAGATATATTGACAGTCTTCAAGGCCAGCCAATACTGCAATGTCTCCCCCAAGACCATTATCAACTGGATCGAATCGGGTCATATCCCGGCCTACAAGACCGTCGGGGGACATCGTCGCATCAAGCAAACGGATCTCATCGCCTTTATGAATAAACAGGGGATCCCGGTTCCCGAGGGGGGGGAGCCGGTTGACGTACGGAAGCGGATCCTGGTGGTGGACGACGATCCCATCATTGTGGAGACCATCGTCCAGTCCCTGGAAGAAGACGAACACGATTACGAGGTCGTCTCTGCGTCAGACGGCTTTGAGGCAGGATTGCAGGTCAACCACTTCAAGCCCCACCTCATGATCCTGGATATCATGATGCCGGACATCAAGGGGTACGAGGTCTGCCGGAAGATCAAGAACGACGAAAAAACAAAGGATACCCGGATTATCGTCCTCTCGGCCTATCTGGACGATGAGAAATTCAAGAAGATGAAGGAATACGGGGCCGACGTCTGTTTTTCCAAGCCGCTCCCCCTCCCCCAACTGAAGAAAGAGGTGGCCCGGCTGCTGGGATTGGCGATTGAGGATTGATGATTGTCGATTGGGTCTCCGAAGGTGGCCTTATGCATCGGGTAATCGATGTCCGGCATTCCACAGGAAGGAGAAAAAACACGATGAAACTGAAAGAATCCCTGGATAAAAAGCGGTTTGTCGTCACCTCTGAGATCCAGTCTCCTGTCGATGGAGGTCCGGAGGCCCTTATCAAGAGCCTGGAGCTGGTGCGGGGACGGGTGGACGGCGTGGCCGTCCCGGAGCTGGATATAGAGGGGGTCGTGGGTAACAGCATCACGACCTGCCATCTCCTGAATCAGAACCGGTTCGAGTCTATTTATCAGACCACCACCCGGGACAAGAGCCGTCCCCAGCTGCAGAAGGACCTCCTCATGGCCCATGATGCGGGGGTGGAAAACCTCCTTGTCTTTACCGAGGATTACCGGATTACCGGCGACAGCCTTCAGGAAATGATGTTTTTTCACGTGGATGCGGGGAAACTGGCCTCTGTGCTGGAGCATATGCGTCAGGGGAGTACGGTGGACGGAAATGCACTCCCGTCCAAGGCCGATTTTGTGTTGGGTTCGGGTGTCGAATCGGCATGGGGGAAAAACGTCCCCGATCTGGAGATGAAGGAGCTGGAGGAGATGACGCGGATCGGGACGGGGTATTTCCTGACCACGCCCGTATTCGATCTGGCCCGGTTTGAAAAGTTCATGAAACAGATTAAGACCTTCGGGATCCCGGTCATCGCCGAGGTAATGATCCTCAGGACCGCGGGCATGGCCCAATTTCTGAACCGTCATTTCAAATCGGGATTGATCCCTGACTGGATGATCAAGAGGCTGGCCCGGGCCCCGGACCGGCAGAAGACCAGCATCGACATCTTTGCGGAGACGGTCCAGGGGCTCAAAGACCTCTGCCAGGGGA
>JAWOIH010000148.1:0-4143 GCA_046484725.1 Candidatus Desulfacyla sp.
GTCCGTCTCGTTGAAATGAAGATCCATGCCAATTCATGCGCTCCATTATTTCTCTTCTAAAGGTCTTCCGAGTTCAGAACCAATTCCGATCGTCAATCCACAATCATCAATCGCCAATCCTAAATCGCCCATCCTAAATCATCCTTCCGATCACTTCCAGCAGGTTGCTCTGATCAAAACTGCTCTTGACAATATAGGCGTTGGCGCCGGCATCGATACCCTTTTCCCGGTCTTCCCGGGTCTCCAGGCCGGTGACCAGGATCACCGGGATATCGGCATATTTCTTGTCCGAACGGATCTTTCGGGTCAACTCAAAGCCGTCCATCCTGGGCATCTCAACATCCGAGACCACCAGATCGAATTCCCTTGTTCTAAGCGTCGTGAATGCCTCTGACCCGTCCACGGCGGTCTGGACCCGGTATCCCGCCCCTTCCAGGATGCTCTTGAGCAGCATTCTCGATGTGATGGAATCCTCTGCAACCAATATTGACCGCCTGTCCCCTTCCCCTTCAACCGACCTGAGGCCGAGGGCCTGAACAGAGACCTCCAGTGAGGACGTCAACAGATCGTTGACATTCAGGATGGGGACCACCCTCCCGGATCCCAGGATGGTTGCCCCTGAAATGCCGGGGACATGTCTGAGCTGTTTTCCCAGTCCTCTGACAAGCACCTCCTGCTCACCCAGGACCTCGTCCACCCTGAACCCGATCCGCCTCTCTCCCGCCCCCAAAACCGCCACGGACACAAAGTCATGGCTGTCCCGGGCCTCCTTCTCCTGCCTGAGTCCAAGAACCCCGGCAAGGTCCACCAGCGCGAGGGCCTTTCCGTTCAGGGGGATCGTGGCCCGGTTCTCAACCGTCCGGATCTCCTCCTTGCGCACCCGCAGGGTCTGTTCCATACTGGAACTGGGCACAATAAAGAAGCTGTTTGTTGCCCGGACCAGAATTCCCCTGAATGTGGCAATGGTCACGGGGAGTACCATTCTAAAGGATGTACCCCTGCCGGGTGCGGTATCCAGGGACAGGACACCCCCCAATTTCTCCACCTTTTCCTGCACAATGGCAAGTCCCAGGCCCCTCCCCGAGATATCGGTAATGATCGGGCTCGTGGAAACCCCGGACCGAAGCACCAGGGATAAGGCATCCCGTTCGTCAAGCGCTTCCAGCTCTTGTTCCGTCATTATCCCCAGACCCTGCGTTTTCCGCTTCACCTGCGCCAGATCGATGCCCGCGCCATCGTCCGAGATAAGGACCTCCACTTTCCCCCCTGCAACCTGGGAAACGGTCAGCTCAATGGTCCCGGTGCCCGGTTTTCCCAGCTTCTCCCTCTCTTCAGGAGACTCAAGGCCATGATCCACGCAGTTGCGGAGGATGTGGGTGACAGGATCCCTCATCTCTTCAAGGATTCTCCTGTCGATTTCCACCTCGCCCCCTTTTACCATAAGATCCACATCCTTCCCCTGCTCCCGTGAGATCTCGCGGACCATCCGGGGAAAGATGTCGAGGAGGGTTGAAAAGGGGAGCACGGCCACCCGTTTCATATCATCCAAGAGGTCGTCCACCATGAGCCCGAGGATGCGGTCTTTTTGCGCCGACCCCTTGGTCAGCGCCCGCAACCCTGCCCCCAAAGACCGGATGAAATCGCGGTTCCAGTCAAGAAACCGGTCGAGATTGTCCAACGCATCTCCCTGCGTGGCCATACCTTGAAGGGCTTTTCGATGACGCTCCATCTGGGCCCATCCCTTGTCCCAGCCTTCAATTGAACGGACAATCGTTTTCAGATCGGTCAGGTGCTGGTCGGAAGCCAGTTTCAGGGTGACCAATTCTTCGGCCTTGAGAAACAGGGAGTCCAGTTTGGCGATCGAGACCCTGACGCTTTCCGATGGGGGCGGCTTTAGCGGTCCTTTTTCTTCTGTCGGTCCCGGTTTTCCTCCGGCCTTTCTCTCTGAAACCTTCACCTCTCTCCCTGTCTGGACCCCCCGAAGCTGAGACACGAGGGACGCAATCTCTCCCATCCGTTCAAGACGCGCTGCTTCAGGGACCGCCAAAAAATCCTCGATCACCCTCACACTGTGGTGAAGCAGGTCGAAGAGATCCCCGGACATCTGAATCTCATCGCGCTTTATGGCCGCAAAGACGCCTTCGACGGCCTGGCAGATGGTCTCGATCTCCGCCAGGTTGACGGAACGGGCCGCGCCCTTGAGGCTGTGGGCCTCCCGGAAGGCCACTTCCAGGTCCCGGGCCTTCTCTTCCCCACCGACCCCCTTTTCGAGACTCAGAAGGCTCGACGATAGACTCGCCAGCCGCTCCCTGGACTCTTCGCTGAATGCCTCCCTCAGCTTCTTGAGTAGTTCCTCTTCGTTCATTTTCCCACTCAACTACACCCTGAACCGTTCCGCCATGCCCTTGAGGTTCCTTCCCAGTTCCTCCAGCCCATTGATGGCCCCTTCCAACTGCCTGGCGCCGTCCACATTCTGCATGCTGGCATCCTTGATGCTTTCCATGGCCTGTACCAACTGATCCATGCCTGCCAACTGCTGCTGGCTGGAAGACGAAATCTGGACCGCGGCCTGGGCTGACTCCGAGATGCTCTCCGCCAGGGTCCGGATAGTATCGCCCGACCGGCCTGCCAGGTCCACACCCTTTTCCACCGCCTTGCTCCCCCGCTCCGTGGCCATGACCGCATTGCCGGTGGCCTTCTGGATATCGTTGAGGATGGTCCTTACCTGTTTCGTGGCCTCCTTTGACTGGTCTGCCAGCGATTTCACCTCCTGGGCCACCACGGCAAAGCCCTTTCCATACTCCCCTGCCTTGGCCGCTTCAATGGAGGCATTGACCGACAGGAGGTTGGATTGATCCGCTATATCCGTGACGCTGTTGATGATCTCCCCGATGCGCTGCATATGCTCGCTCAGCTTCGTAATGCTGTCGGCGATGTAGGCCATCTCATCCTTAATCATGCCCATCCCCTCGCCGGTCTTTCTGCTGGCATCCTTTCCCATTTCAGAAACCTCATAGGCCTGTTCGGCCTTTTCCGCAACCATGCCCGCCTTTTCACTGGCAAGCTCGGCCGTCTGCTTCACCTCTTCAACGGTGGTCGTGACCTCGCTCACCGAACTGGAGGTTTCCGACGAGGTGGATGCAAGCTGGCTGGCAGTGGACGACAGCTCACTGATGGAGGCGGCAATGGTATTGGCGCCTTCCCTCATCTCCCTGGTTTGATCCCGAAGGTAGGCGACCATCTCGTGAAAGGCATTCATCAAGAGGCCGACCTCATCGGAACGCTTCACCACGCCGGTGGCCACGGTCAGGTCGCCGTCGGCCACCCGCTTTACTACGCCCGCGACCTCTTTCAGAGGACCGGCGATGGATCGCGCTAAAACATATCCGAGGATGCATGCGGAAACAAGGACCATGAGGCCCACCCACAAGATCTTCCATTTAAGGGCCTTGACAGGGGCGAATGCCTCGGCCGTATCCATTTCAGACACAATAACCCAATCAAAAGGTGTTTTCAGCTTCTCTTTGAGATTGAGCGGCTCATAACAACTGAGCACCTTCACTCCTCGATAGTCGTCCAGCACATCGATCCCTTTCTTCCCCTCCATTGCCCTGCGAACAGCAGCGGTGTCCACCCTCTTTTGCAGGATCGTCGCCTTCTTCTCAAAGCGGGAATTGGAGCGCATCAGGAAATCGCCCCCCACCAGATAGGTCTCCCCGGTTTCCCCCATCCCTGTCCGCTCCTGCATGATGGCGTCAATCTCCCGAGTGCTGATCTGCAGCACCAGCACCGCATAAATCTCTTTATCTTTGCCGTATACAGGCGTCCCTATAAAAGCCGCCGCGCCCTTCGTCGGGTCATAATAACTGAAATCCATCATCACCGGCCGTTTCTCTTCCAACACCTCCGACCACACCTTTGCCAGCCCGGACTCCCGAAGGGCGCCGATTTTCAGATTGGTTCCAAGATCTATCGCTTTTGCCGCCGTATACATCACATGGCCGTGGGCCTTGCATATGAAATAGATGTCGTGATACCCATACGTAGTCAGGTATTCCGTGAAAAAGGGATCGATCTGATCGTAGATAGCCTTGTACTCCTCTGTATTCACATTATAGGGGCCGTTCGGATTCCCGCCCCCGG
>JAWOIH010000306.1:0-15875 GCA_046484725.1 Candidatus Desulfacyla sp.
CGGTGGTCCCCGGAGGCACGGTGGTTTCTATGAGGATCAGGCAATGGGGAGAGATCCGGTTGCCGATGATCTTGAAGCTCTCTTCAAGGGCGCCTATCTCTGCAAATCCCTTTCTCAGGTTGCCCAGTTCCTCCTTGAGAAAATCGCATTGCACGTCCACGATCAGGACGTCCGCCAACTTGAGGGCATCATAGGTGAAGGTGGCGGTAAGGGTCTTCTTCTGGGTGACGCATCGCTCGATGAGGGGGGCCACCTCGGGGTCCTCCGCCTTTACCGGAGAGATGCCGCGATTAAAGAGCGGGATCTTCCAGAAACTCCGGGGACTCGGCCGCTGCATGCCGATGACAAACTTGTTAGAGTTGCCGGTTTTACTGTCTATTGAATCGGCCACCACGCCGGCCATGACCGCGCCCACGAACCCGAGGCCCATGACCACCACGATCTCGAACCCTTCTTGGCGCCGGGCCTGCACGATCTCTTTCAGTCTTTCGTATTCCAGTGCATAATCTTCTTCCTGCGGGAGATTGAATCGCTCCCCATCCGGGCTGACGGAATATTCCATAAAACAGGCTGCCTCCTCAATGATGGTTGTGTTTCGGATTTGTATGTTTCGTGTCTTTCCCGGTTCAAAAACGAATTTTTCGTGTTAAAGATGTATGAGGCCCGGGCCTGTGTCGGTACTTCGTTGCAAATTGAGGCCTCACCTTCTTACCCTCTCACCCTCTGCATCCCTATGAACCCAAATCGATCACACCTTGTGCATGGACATGACCCGCCGACCGGCTGGATGGCGAGATGATTACTCGGCCTCTCTGACCAGGCGAAAACCCGTGGTTTGGTACCTGCTGGCGGGATGACTGAAATTTCTGTTGGCACAGCGGCATCTCTGCCCGGGCCCGTACCAGCTCCCGCCTCTTCGTACCTTCTCAGATCCTGACCGGGGTCCTTTCGGGTCCACGGCCGCCTCTTTCGGGTAAGGGCCGTACCAGTCCTGGCACCATTCCCAGACATTTCCCGGCATGTCATAGAGCCCCCACGCATTGGGCGCGTAACTCCTGACCGGGGCAGGCGCGTCTGTGGACAATCCCCTTGATTCCACGAATTTTAAACAGTCGCCGGCTTTCAGGTTATTGTTGGCATACATGGCCTTGCTGCAATCGATGGCGTCGCCCCAGCCGTATATCGAGGCCTTCCCCCCCCTGCACGCATATTCCCATTCCGCCTCTGTGGGGAGCCGGTAGACGCCCTCATTGCGTGCATTCAATTTCTCCAGAAATTGCACACAATCATCCCACGAAATGCTTGTCACCGGCATATCGTCAGCACCCTTCTTTTTGAAGAATAAGGGGCTTCCCATGATGTCCCGCCACTGCTTCACGGTCACTTCGGTGGTCTGCATATAAAAAGGCCTGCCAATCGTCACCTCGTGTTCCATCTCGTTACCCTTTCGGCCTTGTTCATCGGCCGGGCTCCCCATGGTGAAGGTCCCTGCCGGTATCCGCACAAAGGTCATATTCAGGGAATTGGTAATGTTTTTCTCCATTGCAGAAACATGGCAGGGAAACAGAGAGATCAGGATGCCTGCGCAGACCATTGCCCAGATCTTTCCCGGATATTTCAAAATAATCGTCATGGCCGTGTACCCCCTTAATGTTGAAACCTGCGCCCATGGCCATTTTTGCACCCCGATACAGGGCCTGACATCGGACGGAGACGAAGGCCCTTCAAATGCCCTGTTTTGTACAGCGAAGACCGCAGGGACGCAATAATTCCTTTGAGTAAAGGAAGATAGCAAAAAAACCGGGCAAGGGGAAGGGAAAAATAGCCGTCTATATCACCCTTGCGATGTCATCGAAGCATCGCCGGATACGCTCCCCGGCCGCTGCAAGTTTTTCCGGAAGGATTCTCACGGTTCCAGGTTCAACAAAGAGGTCCTGATTGATCTCCATCTGAACCGCGAATTTTCCTCTTTCCGCCAATGTCCGGCCGTAGTGGGTGGTGATGAACCCGGCGGTATAGGGGTCGTTGAGAGACACGGAAAAGCCGGCGCGCACAAAAATTTGTCTCATCTCGTTTAAGACCTCCACACCGCAGGTTGTCGGTCCCAATGACGGGGTCGGCTCGCCATTTTGATCGCCGTTGTTGCTGAGGACAATGTCCTTCCGTTTCCGGCCTGCGTCGGGGGCCTCTGAAGGACCTACGCCGTTGAGGGAGTGTGCGTCGAACAATCCTTTGATATGCTCCTGACCCAGGAACCGTTCCAGCCGTAGATGGTACGGCCAGTAATATTTGTCGAGACGCGCATCTATTTCCTCGGCATGGGGGGCCATGCCCGGATGAAACACCTCCCGGCCCGAATAATCGACCTCTGCAATAACCCCCTTGGCATCCCTCCGTGCGGGATCCCGATTCAGATCAACCACCAGCCTGCTCCAGCGGGCCCAGAGGACATCTGCCGCATTGAGAGAGCCAAAAATCTCTCTCGTTCCCGTGTCCACAGAATAATCGATATCCTCATGGGTGAGGGCAAGGGTTGGCTTTATGGCATCGGGGACCCGGTCCGAACAGTGGGGGATGGATATGACAAATGGAAGTTTCACTGAGAATCTCCTTTCTGGACGCTGAATAGGGGATAGCGGATGCGGGTTGCCGGCGCAGGTAGGCGAAGATACCGCCTCCTGATCCCCGGTATTCGTCCTTTGTCAGCCGATTGGCTGCAAGTGCCTGCTGCCGAATTCAGGGAACGCGATTCAAGCACGCTTTCTATTTTTTTGAAAGCAAAAAAAAATAAGCGGTCGCAGGGGGGCCTTTCAGGGCCTTTTGGGTTCCAGGGCTCCCGGCCTCAAAACACTGTCTTCCGCCGGTCACGCGCAAGAACCCCCGAAAGGTCTCTTCTCCCGTGATCAGATACCGAAAATGTGTGCCGCTCAACTATAATCATCGGGTTCATATTTGCATCCTTTCGAATCGTTTTCCGTTGTGAAAGCTATGGCGGGATGTTTGGACACGTCGGACGTACGTTTGTAGACATGCGTCGGCCTTCGCGTTTTCCGGACAGACTGTCAGTAGTGATTATTTCCGGGCCGCGCGGGTCTCTCGGGTAAAAAGATAGAGGAGCCCTGCCAGGAGGCAACAGCAGGCACACAGAATAAAGGAGGCCGTGAAGGCCTCCGGCCCCCGGGAGGCCTCGGGGTAGAGGGCCTGCATGAACATGCCCAGCCCCTGAAGAAAGAAGGCCGGGCCGATCATGGTGAAGAAATTGATCCCGCTCATGGCGGTGCCGGCCATCTCGATCGGCATGCTCTCCCTGATGTGCACGTACATCAGCAATCCCGAGGCCCTGATCAGCCCGAACGCGAAAAAGAGGATCAGCAACAGGGTAAATCCCGTTCCGACGGGAAGAACCGCCAGGATGAACAGGATTAAAACGAGTGCCAGAAGACCTCCGGATACCACCCCCTTTCGGGTCTTCAGGACCCTGTCGGAGAGCGGCCCCCACAAGAATGCCCCTCCAATGGCCCCGAGGTTCATGAGGAAAATCAGATGCCCTGTGTTCATATCGCCCTGTTCCATGACCCCCATGAGATAGGGACCGGTCCAGAGGGTCTGAAAGGCGGCATAGATCCCGTAGCTCACGAAGGCCCCCATGGAGATGATCCAGTAGTCCCGTGTTTTCAGCAGGAGGGTCAGACCGCCGAAGAGCGTGCCCATGCCGGGAGGCGGGGTTCCATTTCGTGCGGAAGGCGCGTCCGGAGGCGTGTCCCTTACCACCAGATACAGGGCCAGAACGACCAGCAGGTTGACCCCTGCAATGACCATAAACGCGTGCCGCCATCCGATGGCATTCACCAGGAAGACCAGAGGGGAAGTCGCCGCCATGTTTCCCACTGTGCCTATGGAAAACACAACGCCTGTCAGGGTTGCAAAAGAGGAGGGTTTGAACCAGACCGTCAAGAGCTTGAGGGTGCCCATGAGGTTGCAGGCCATGCCCACGCCCAGGAGGGCGCGGCCCGCCACGCCCATCCCCTGAGAATGGGCCATGGCGAAGAGGAGAGCGCCCCCGATTCCCACCAGGGAAAGCCCGGTCATCATCCGTCTGGCGCCGATCCTGTCCAAAAGAATGCTGATGGGGATCTGGGTCAGGGCAAAGGCATAGAAGAAGGCGGCGCTGAGGGTCCCCAAGCCCTGTGTGTCCAATGAAAGGTCGTTTAAAAGATCCTCGGCAATGACCGCATTGGTGGCCCGGTAGAACTGGGAAAGGAAGAAATTGGCAGAGGTGATCAGAAAAATCAGCCAGCGACGGGACATGGATGTCCTCAACACCAACCCTTAAGGCTCGAAAAATGTCTATCGTTGCATAGTGCCCGACACGACACGGACATACCGTTATGACCTGTGAGGCGGCACGGTTTTCTCGGATCAGTGCCGCCGGGCTAAGGAAACAAAATATTCCAAGGCCAGAATATAGCTTAGATATCCGAACCCGACGATGGATCCCGCACATACAGGTGCAAGATAGGAATGATGGCGGAATCCTTCACGATTGTACACATTGGAGATATGCACCTCGACAACAGGGATGGGAATGCTTGACACGGCGTCTCGTATGGCAATGCTGGTATGTGAATAGGCCCCGGCATTCATAATGATCCCGGAAAAAAGCGCCGGGGCTTCCTGAATGCGGTTGATGAGTTCGCCTTCCATGTTGCTCTGGAAAAATTCAACCCGAATCTCATTTTGTTCTGCATGGGCCTTGATTTTCCGGCAGATGTCATCCAATGTCATGTCCCCGTACCGGTCCGGTTCTCTTGTGCCCAGCATATTCAAGTTAGGGCCGTTTATCACCAGAACAGATGGCTTATCCATTGATCTTCTCCCGCAGTTTTTGCGACGTCTTGAAGAGGACGGTTCTGTTGGACCTGAGGATAATCATCTCTCCTGTCTGGGGATTTCTCCCCTTCCTGGCCCACCTGAATTTTACCCGGAACCTGCCAAAGCCTGAAATCTGAACATCTTCCCCCCGGGCCAGCGCGTCCTTAATCTTACCGAAGAGGGAATCGACGATCTCACCGGCCCGCTTCCGGCTCAGGAAGATACGATCCAGCTCCGGGAACAGGAAGAGCTGGAGGCTCTTGCGCCGCGGCTTGAAACCGACATGCTCCATTACGCTCGTGACAATATGTTCTTTGTTGAGCGCCATTGCGTGCTGACCCCCTTTTTGCCCGTCGTGCTGTGCTATACGCCCTTTGCCCTATTCTCCCTGCCCCCTGCTCCTTGCTCTATGCTCCCCGGCCCCTGTGCTCCCCGCCGAACTGCATATCATGAAGCTGTCTGAATCGTCCATTCAGGGCCAACAGGTTCTCAAGGGTCCCCGATTCCACGATCTTGCCGGCCTCCAAAACGAAAATACGGTCCGCCCGCATGATGGTGCTCAGGCGGTGGGCGACGATCAGGATGGTCCGGGTTCCCTTCAGCCCCTCGATCGCCTTCTGGACACGCCCTTCACTCTCCGCGTCCAGGGCCGAGGCCGCCTCGTCCAACATCAGGACGGCCGGGTCGACCAGTATCGCCCTTGCAATGGCGATCCGCTGTCTTTGGCCGCCTGACAGAAGGCTGCCCTGGTCCCCGACCAGGGTCTGGTATCCATGGGGCTGGGCCATGATAAAGTCGTGGGCATGGGCGGCCTTTGCCGCGGCGATGACCGCTTCCATCCCTTTTTCCGGATCCCCATAGCTGATATTATACTGGATGGTTTCGTTAAAAAGGAGGATCTCCTGGTTTACAACGCCGATCTGCCGGCGAAGGGATTTCAGGGTGACATCCCGGATATCGATCCCATCGATGGAAATCTTTCCTTCGGTGACGTCATAAAAGCGGGGGATGAGGGACAAAAGCGTGCTCTTGCCTGCCCCGGTAGACCCCACAAAGGCCACCATCTCCCCCTGCTTCAGGCAGAACGAGACATCCCTGAGCACCCAGTCGCCGGGTGAATAGCCGAAACTCACCTTGTCAAACACGATGGTTTCCCTGTGGCGCGGAAGGGGTGTTGCCCCGGGCAGGTCCCGAATCTCGGAGACGGTTCCCATAATCCCGAAAACACGCTGGGTGGCGCCCTGAAGGGTCTTGATCTGATTGTTCACCAGGGCCAGTCGCTTGATCGGCCGATAGACCCGTGAAAAGGCATAGGCCATTGCCATGAGTTCGCCGAGACTGTGATGAAAATAGACCTTCCCCACAATCAACACGCCCGGCATGACCAGAAAGACAACGGAGTCCATCATCGGGCCGAGGCCCAACTGCCATCGGTTCCAGTGCATGATCCGTTGGTAGAGGTTTTCGGCCAGATCACTGAACCGCTTGACCTCCCTTTTTCCCATAAAGAACCCATGCACCAGTTTAAGACAGAGGAGGGTTTCGTGATAGGCGGACGTGACCTCTGCGGTAGCCTCCTGGACCCTGAAGGAGTGTTTCTTGACCTTCCTGCCGAAGATCCTGACCAGGAAGGCGATCAAGGGCACGACAAAAAAGACCAGCAAGGTCAGCTTGAGGTTCATCACGAAGAGATAGATCAGGAAAACCAGGGCAGAGAGCGGGTACTCGATCAGGCCTAAGAGCACCTCGGCGATCAGCCCCTGCAATACGGCGAGATCTGCCGTGGACCTGGCAATCAGTTCCCCTGATTTCCTTTTGTGATAGAATCCCGGCGAGAGGGAGATAAACTGGGCAAAGAGGTCTATCCGGAGAGATTTGACCGCCCGGTTGGAGAATGCCGCGGCCGAAAGGCCCCCGAAATAGGTGGTGACGGATTTGATGAACACCGAGACAAAGGCCACCAGCGTGAGGAGTACCAGGAGACGGTTGGGGGTGATCCCCTCCACAATGGTCAGTTGGGTTTTCTTCCAGGAGAACCATGATCCGGCATCCGGCTGGATCCAGGGAATTTTCCAGGCGACAGGCGCAGATCCTGTCTTCATCCCTTCATCGACGAAGGGCTGCAGAAGGTAGGCGGGAACCACGACGAACACTGAGGATATGGCCATCAGCACCAGTGCACAGATGACCATCCCGCGATGACGCCGGACATAAGCGGCAATCTCTTTACCTAAGATAAGATCTATCATGGCAATCGACGCAATGGACGAGATACTGGATGTTGGATACCGCATGCCGGATGCCGGATCCAGAATAGAGAACATGGCATTGCAGATTGAAATCCCGTCATCCGATCCCGCCTGCCGTCATGCCGGCAGAACCCTTCCAATGTCCCGGATTCAGGGGTTACAGCGCGCCGATAAGCCTTGAGATGACAATCCGCTGCACCTCGGAGGTCCCTTCTCCGATCTCCAGGAGTTTCTGGTCCCTGTAGAATCGTTCCACGTCATATTCTTTCATCAATCCGTAACCGCCGTGGAGCTGGACAGCGTGGTTGGCACATCGATACATGACCTCGGAACAGTTGAGCTTGGCCATGGCCGCTTCTTTGGAAAAGGGCTTGTTATTGTCTCTCAGCCAGCAGGCCTTATAGAGGATGAGGCGGGCGCATTCGATCTCGAGGGCCATGTCGGCCAGTTTGAACGCATTCACCTGGAAGTTGGATATGGGTTTGCCGAACTGTTCCCGTTCCCTGCTGTATTTCAGGGCCAGATCAAAGCACCCCTGGGCCCCGCCCAGGCCCATGGCGCCGATGGAGAGGCGCCCCCCGTCCAGGGTCTGCAACATCTGGTAAAATCCATGACCCCTGGGGCCCAGGAGATTCTCTTGCGGAACGCGGCAGTCGTCAAAATAGAGTTCACTGGTATTGGACGCACGCCACATCAGTTTACCATGCATCTCCCTGGCCTCGAATCCCGGGGTCCCCGATTCGACAAGTATGCACGAAAGTTCGGGCCGGCCGTCTTTACGGGTCCCGGTGCGACACAGGGCCGTCACGCCCGACGTAATCGTGGTGGAGGCATTGGTAATAAAGATCTTGCTTCCGTTAACCACCCACTCATTGCCATCCAGGACCCCCGTGGTCTTGGAATTGCCTGCATCGGAACCTGCGTTCGGTTCGGTAAGGCCAAACCCCCACAGGGCATCCCCGCTGCATAATGCGGGAAGATATTTTTCCTTTTGTTCATCATTTCCAAAGTAGTAGAGGGGGCCGATCCCCAGGGAATTGCCCGCCGCCACCGTGGCCGCATGGGAGCCGTCCACCCTGGCAATCTCTTCGGTGGCAATGATGTAAGAAACATAATCCATGCCCTGGCCGCCGTATTTCTCGGGAACAAACATCCCGAAAAGGCCCAGGTCAGCCATCTTGCGCATGGTTTCATAGGAAAACGCCTCTTTTTCATCCAGCTCCCTTGCAACCGGTTTGATCTCCTTTTCGGCAAAGTCACGGACCGAATTGCGCAGAATCTCCTGTTCCATCGAAAGGCTGAAGTCCATAATTGCTCCTTATCATTGGGGGATTGTGAATTGAGGGATTCAGGAATGAAAAACGGCTCCGCTGATCCCGTCCGCAGATCCCCGCGGGGTGTTCATCCATCTGACCCAGCGATCCATTCATCCAAACAGCGATTTCATGAATCTTCGATCTTCGGACCCCTCTACATATCAACCGAAAATTGACCATTTTATAGGCGTGCCGTCACGCTTTGTCAATGAGAAAAGGAGGGGGCGCCGAATATCCTCCGGGTGTCGGAATTGCTTGATTCGGTATAGGTTTTATTATATGTAGATGATGATCGTCACTACAAACCAACAGGTAGGGAGGGGCTCATCATGAAGGGACCTGTACGATTGGTCCGGTCCGACAGGATAGCGGCATACAAAAATCTCGGGCCGATCCATGAATGGTCGAAGGGTAAGGCATATCTTGCCGTCGACCGGGTGTCTTTCAAGGAAACGGCAGGCGCCATTCTCTGTTATTGCCATCCACCGGTCCATCAGGTGGGGAATCCGGGACTGGATGCCTATTTAGAGGGTCTCGAAAAAGTGTATGAACAGGGAGATCGCCTTGAATTCCTTATCCTTTACGGGGCGAATGACCCTGTCCACGCCGGCGGGGACCTCAAGGAAAGCCTCACCCGGCTGGAGGCGACGCTCAAGGTCAAGGAGGAGAAGGCATCGGCCGGCGCATCTGCAGAGGAGATCGATCGGCTCTTTGATTGGGCCGATGACCGGTTGAAAAAAGGGATTTCCCTTCACGGAATCATCAGGAAAATCGCTCATAAGATGAGGGTGGTCGCTGTGTGTGGGGGCGGCACGCGGTTCGGGGGGTCTGCGGAGATTCCCCTCATGGCCGATTACCTGGTGGGCGATTCCAGAAGCGGCATGTGTTTCAGCGAGGCCATGATCGGCCTCATACCCGGCTGGGGAGGGATCGCCCGGACCCTGATCAAGGCGGGTCCCGTCAATGCGGCCTGCATGGCCATGACGTCGCGGGAGGTCGCTGCCGATGACCTCAAGGGGATCGGCATCTATAATGAGGTGGTCCCGGTTCCCTTTCCGTTTCCGAGGAGGGAAAAAACCGCTGACCCCGACGCGGACAAGGCAGCCTACCTGGCGGCCCTGGAGGCCCATAATGATGAGACCGGGATGCTCTTGCTGCCGGAGGCCCTGGACATGGCGACCTGTGCAAAAGGAAAGATCCCCGGGGCGATTGGGAGGGAAAGGCTGATTCTTGCCACCCAGGCGGATGTTTCCAAAGAGGTTGCCGTGAGAAAAGACCCTCGAAATTATGCCCATCTCTGGGGTAAATCCCTGAGAGAGGCAAAGGACGAGATCAAGCGCCTGGGAAGGCCCCTGGCCCCCCAGTCCATAGAGGCATTGAACGAACTTTTAAAAGATTACGATCCCGCCGCGTTTGACGAGCATGGCTTTGTGGAAAAGGAGATGAAGGCGGATGCCAGGTTGTACCGCAATCCCCGATTCCGTGCAGGTCTGATCGCCACACTGGAACAAACCGTCGCAGATTACAGGGAGGCCGATTGACATGAGACAGTATTTTGAAAAAATGACGCCCATTGGAAAGGGGCTCAGCGAAAAGGATCGAGAACAGAACCGGGAAAACGCCCTTGAGATTTCCAAGGTGGATGCAGAGATCGCCGAGGCCGTCGAGAATAGAAGGCTTGCGGGGATACCGGTTGAAAAGATCCATAAGAGAGGGGAAAAGACGGCCTGGGAACGGATCGACCTTCTGGTGGATCCGGGGACCTTTCTGCCCCTGAACAGCCTTTACGATCCCGAGTTCAACCAGGAGGGAAGCACGGGCGTCTGGACCGGATTAGGCAAGATATCGGGCCGATACGCAGTGATCATCGCGTCCGACAACAAGGTCCTTGCCGGGGCCTGGATCCCAGGGCAGCGGGAACATGTGTTCCGGGCACAGGATATGGCCGAACAGCTCAACATCCCCCTGGTCTGGGTCCTCAATTGCAGCGGCGTCAAGCTGACGGAACAGGAAAAGGTATATGCGGGCAGACGGTCCGGGGGGAGGACCTTTTTCAGGCATGCCGAGCTTGCCGAAAAGGGGATCCCCGTCATCGTCGGCATGTTCGGCACCAATCCGGCAGGGGGGGGCTATCATGCCATCAGTCCGGCCATCATCTTTGCCCATGAGAAATCCAACATGGCCGTGGGCGGGGGCGGCATTGTCAGCGGCATGTCCCCCAAGGGGCATTTCGACCTCGAGGGCGCCGAGACCCTGATCGAGGCGACCCGGCAGTTCAAGGAAATCCCGCCGGGCGGCGTCCGGATCCACTATGACAGGACAGGATTCATGAGAGAGGTCTTTGATTCGGAAGAAGGGGTGCTCGACGCCGTCAAGAAGTGCATGGCCGGCATGCCCCTCTATGACCCCTCCACCTTCCGGGTGGCAGAACCGGCCGATCCGTTGTATCCGCCGGAGGATCTCAACTTCCTTGTCCCCTATAATCAGAAAAGGACCTACGGCATGGAACAGGTCCTGGCAAGGCTCTTCGACAACAGCGAACACATGGAGTACCGCCCGGACTACGGTCCCGAGGTCTATTGCGGCCTGGCCAGGATAGACGGCTTTCCCATGGGGGTCATTGCCAACCGTCAGGGGTTTTTGGGCAAGGGCTATCCCAAATATGCAGAGGGCCGATACCTCGGCATCGGGGGTAAACTCTACCGCGAAGGCCTCATCAAGATGAATGAACTGGTCATGTTCTGCGGCAGGGACAAACTGCCCCTGATCTGGTTCCAGGATACGAGCGGCATCGATGTGGGCGATATCGCTGAGCAGGCAGAGCTTCTGGGGCTCGGCCAGTCGCTGATCTACTCCATCGAAAGTTCGCACATGCCCATGCTGTGCGTTGTCCTGAGAAAGGGAACGGCAGCGGCCCATTATATCATGGGAGGCCCCCAGGCCACCCGGAACAATGCCTTTACACTGGGGGTGGGCACGACGGAAATAAACGTCATGCACGGGGAGACCGCTGCGGCCGCGGCCTTTGCCAGGCGCCTGGTCAAGGAAAAGGATGCCGGGAAGCCGCTCGATCCGGTCATCGAAAAGATGAACGCCCTGGCCCAGCAGTATTATGACCAGTCCAGGCCCATCTACTGTGCCAGGGCGGGGCTGGTGGACGAGATTGCCCGGATGGCGGCGCTCAGGGACTATTTTGTGGGGTTTGCCAGGTGCTGTTATCAGAACCCCAGGAGCATCTGCCCCCACCACCAGATGCTGCTGCCGAGATCCGTCAGGGGGTAGTATTGGATACCGGTTTCTGGATACCGGGTGCTGGATACATCGAAAAGAAGGAGGAAACCATGAGCGAGCATGATATGTTTAAGGTCCATTCAAGGATGCCCAAGAAGGTGAGATTGGGCGATATCACCATCAGGGACGGGTTTCAGCATGAGGAGGAATGGATTCCCACGGAGGCCAAGATCTATTATCTCCAGGAGCTGGCCTTTGCGGGCGTGAAACGGATGGAGGTGACCAATCTGGGGAACCCCCGGATCATGCCCCAGTTCAAGGACGCCGAAGAGGTCCTCAAGGGGGTGCACGACGACATATTCAAAAAGCGGCTGGCCAAGAAGGGGCTGAGCCATGAGGATATCGAATGGACGTGCGTGACGATCCGCGAACCGGCCGTGGACCAGGCCATCCGGCTCAAGGAAAAGGGCTATGGCCCGGACAGGGTCCTGATGATGGTATCCACGGACGAGGAGCACCATTTCGCCAACAGCGGGACCACGCTTCCCGATTACTGGAAGGAGGCCGAGCGCTGCATCAAGAAGTGCAAGGCGGCGGGCATCAAGATGTGCGGCACGGTGAGCACCATCTGGGGAAGCCCCATATCCGGTCCCACCCGATTCGAGGACGCCCTGGAGTTTACCAAGCGATGGCTCAGCATCGGGGCCGATGATATCGAACACGCAGACCATGACGGATCGGCCCCGCCCAACCAGGTGTATCGGTATTTTTCCATGGTACTGGATGAACTCCCCAATACGGATCTTCATATCGCCCATTTCCACGTGACCCGGGGATGGGGGCTGGCCAATGTCCTGGCGGCCCTCCAGGCCGGGGTCGACATCTTTGAGGGGACCATCGGCGGGATGGGCGGTCAGCCCGCCAACTTCCTGGGCAAGGTCCCTGTCCCCGGCACAGGGTCTTATTATTACAAGGACCCCAACGTAGTGGGTCTGGTCACCTTTGAGGATATGTGCGTGATGCTGGATGAGATGGGGATCGATATCGACGGCATCAATATCGACCGGATCCTGGAGATCGGAACGATGATGGAACGAACGGCCGGGAGGAGGCTCCGATCCGAATCGATCCTCAACGGCCGAATCCCCAAACAACCGCGGGAGGATTTCAAGCGGCCCGGCCTCCCCATAGCGAAAAAAAATATGGGCGAGAAACCGGGTCAGCTGATCCCCGAGGGATGGCCTGAACAGGCCGACGTGCCCCCGGAAGTCAGAGAAAAGAAATAGCCGGCGGTTGCCGCTCCTCACCCATTTTCACGAGACTTTCTCCAGATCCTTCCCCCCGGCGCCATTGTCGCGGGGGAGGGATCGAGAGAAGGGAATCCTTTCATAGAGGTCTCTCCTCACCCTTTCAGCCAGGGCGGCCACGCCCTCTTCGTCGATCCCGGTTTTTATCCCTGATCTATTGAAAAAACGAATCAGCCCCTCGGTGGGCTGATTTCCCGGGGCCCCGGTGATGCAGCCCCCGGTCCCCCCGAGGGAGGCGTCAAAGCGCCGGATCCCCAGATCAAAGGCGATCCTCGAATTGGCCAGGGCCTGAGCCCCGGATATATGGTGCGGGTGGTATCCGATGCGATCGAGGTTCGTTCCCTTCCTCAGATCGAGAATCGTCTCCAGAACCCTTGCGGTTTCATGCCTCCCTGCCACCCCCTGGAGGTCCGAAAGGGTTACGGTGCGGGCCCCCAGATCGAACAGGAGGTCCATCCACCCGTTGACCTCATGAAGATCGGGTCGAACCAGAATCCCCTTTTCCGGATCCCTGTACCCGAACGCCGCAGAGACATAGGCTGCGATGCGGATATGCCGTGAAACGGCGTCCTCGAGGATCGTCCGGTATCCGGCCAGGGTCTCTTCTATGGTCCTCCCCAGGTTGACCCGATTGTGGGCCTCCACCGCGGAAAAGAACACCCCCATGGTATGATCGAAACCGTCCGGCCCAAGGCCGAGGCGGAGAAAGGACCTGTACCCGGACAGGTTGGGGACCAGGGTGATGACATGCGCCCGCTCGACCCTCCCCAGATCGGTCGCGATCCTTCTGAGGGCCTCCTCATGCATGGCAGGGGCGATTTGAGGGTGGATGCAGGAAAGGACTTCCAGACTGGGAAACCCGAGATCCATCAGCTCTAAGGCTATCTTGATCCTGATCTCCGGTGTAAATATATGCAGGTGGGTCCCCGGCACATTCTGGCCGAACTCCCTCAATGTGACATCGGTGATGATGACCCTGTCCATATTCCCTCTTCTGCGCCAAGGCAAAGATCTGTTAGACTATTTAGTCGCTTATGGACGTCACCCAGAAACGTTTGAATCCAATTTATGCCCATTAAATCGGCATGTTAAGACATTTATTTGATTAGTTGAGGACGTCCCCCAGCCCCCGCAGGCGGCTACGTCGCCCATTCCATTGTATGTACCGATTGGGGTTCACCGCCAATCTTTAAGAGATCAAGCCAGCTTTCTGAAAACTGAGGTAGCCTTTTTTTGAAACGATGACATGATCCAGGACACGGATGCCGAGAATTTGGGCGGCTTTCGCAATCCCTACGCCAGGCACGCCGAGCAAATGCTCCAGGGTCAGATTGGCCTTGTGCTCACGGATCAAGCCCACCACCTGCCGGGCCATGGTGCGCACATCCACCCCGGCGGTTCCCATGCCGAGAATCGCGGCCACAAGCTCTTGGTCGGTCAGGGCCGAAGGCCCTTTTTCCCGCAGCTTCTCCCGAGGCCGGGCATGTTCGGGCGTGTCCTTGATGGTTTTCATGTGTCCCAGGGGCTTACTCCGATAACAGGTTGGGATGATTCCACCTCAGCCAACTTTCGACCTCCTGTCGCAGGGTTCGGGCCAGACCCAGCATTTCACGGGCTTCTTTCTCGGAGACAAGCCCGACCTGCTCATAACTGCCTATGTTGCGCTTCTTGCGAAAGGCGTCGAACTGGCGAATGAGGCGAGAGTCGGTCTGTATGGTATAGGCCAGACTTTGGATGGTGCGGTGATGATGCGCTTCACGTGCAGCCCTGTAACCGCAGGCTACCAGTGCCGCCGTAGCGCATTGCAGGGCCGCATTGTAAGCGATTGCCAGTTGCCAGTCTTCACTCAAGCCGGGACGCACACAATCGCGCATATCGCGGTCGGCCATTCCAAGCAGATACTCGATCTCCTGCCGACTTGTTTGATGTTCCACAAGCCAGCCGTTACGCGCCCAGTCTGCCAAGCTCATCTTCGTCTCCTATCAGAAAGATCTTGGCGCCGGCTAGGACCGCGTTAAGAAAATGATGACCATCCCGCAGCTTTTTCTTGAATTCATCAACCGGATACACGGACGGATTGATTTCTCGACCGATCCGTTGCTGGGCGCCCTGGAGCGCCTCAACAACATCGCTGAACGATACATCGCCTACAACGATCAAGTCCACATCGCTGTCTGCCTTTTCTGTTCCGGAGGCCATCGAACCGTGAATAAAGGCCAGAACAATCTGATTGGCCAGGCCCGCCAGGGCTTCCCGAAGCAGCCCAGCCATACCGCAGGTCTTGAGCGTCAGGGCCTTCAATTCGGGGAATATCGGCATGGCCCTGTTCGCCTGGTAATGCAGCTGATTCCCTTTCCGGGTTTGCGTCAGAAGCCCGGCCTCAACCCACCGCTTGAGTTCCCGTTGGATCGCCCCTTGCCCGCCCCCCGCCATTCGGACGATCTGCCGCAGGTAAAAAGACTCATCCGGCCGGGCAAAGAAAATGGCGAGCAGGGCTCGCTGCGTCTTTCCGAACAAGACGGTGGCTGAATTAAGCGTACTCATAATGGGTACTTTTGTACCTTATTTGGGTGCGTTTGTCAACGATTCCCGGGCCTCTCACTGTTACCCGCCCCACACCTCATCCAATTTGGCCTTGATCCTGGCCTCCATCCGCCGGATCAATTCCCGGTTCGCCTCCACGAGCTTCCGCTCCGCCTCCAGCTCCGCCACGATTTCGCGTTGGACGGAGAGGGGTGGGAGTAAGAATGTTACATTCAAGACCACGCAGCAAATGGAAGAGCCATTCAGGATTGCAGGACTTCTCTTCAACGACTTGGGGAGGGGCACTCCGCTGCTTTTAGCACTTTCATCAGCCTTCAAGCCTGAAATTATAACTCGCGGCCACTGTGGCGCCTCTT
>JAWOIH010000339.1:0-5730 GCA_046484725.1 Candidatus Desulfacyla sp.
AAGCCCTGTGCGCTGCACTGCTCGTACGTACATCCCGGGTCTCAGAAGGCGGTCCGGGTTTTCCGCCTCAAGACGGACCCTGACGGTTCGTGTCTTTTCATTGAGAAAAGGGTCGATGAACACCACCTTGCCGCTGAAGGACCGGCCCGGGAATGCATCGGTCCGAAATGCCACTTGAGCCCCGCGCCGCACCCAGGGAAGGTCTGATTCATAGGCCTCCAGGACCACCCAGACCCTGGAGAGATCGGCGATGGTGTATATGGGACTACCCGTGCTCACATAGACGCCCTCGGTCACCTCCCGCCGGATTACCACGCCCGTAAGCGTCGCGTGGAGCGTGATGTGTTCGGAGGGGACACCCCGGTTCGCCACGGCGTCCATCTGGGCCTCGGTCAGTCCCAGGAGGCGCAGCTTCTCACGCGCGGCCTGCATGGTCCGGCTGGCGGATTCGCGGATCAGTTTCAGACTGCTCTCCGAAACATCCGGCAGGCTCTTTACGGCCTGGATGAGTTCCGACTGGGCGGCATAGAGTTCCGGGCTGTAGATCTCCGCCATGGGTTGGCCTTTCTTGACGAAAGCGCCGGTGTAATCCACGTAAAGCCGGTCGATGCGGCCTCCCACCCGTGCGGTGATGGTTCCGAGGCGCGTCTCGTCGTAGGCGACCTGTCCCGTGAGACGTGTTTCAACGCCGGGGCTCTTGCGAATAACCGGCGACGTCCTGACCTGAGCGAGTTTTCGGGCGCGCTCCGAGAGGCGGATTTCACGAAGGCTCCGTGCAGGGGCTTCTGAGTCTCCCTTCTTGAGAGGAATCAAATCCATGAAACAGATGGGGCACTGCCCAGGCTGAGGAAGCCGGATCTGGGGGTGCATGGAACAGGTCCAGATGGTATCCCTCTTCCCGGTTGCATCCTCATGATTCGCTTCCGCATGCTGTTCCACGGCCGCGTGCTGCGGCACGCCCGGAGCGAGCCGCCTTGCCATGCCCCAACCGAGGAGGCCGCCCACCACGATCAACGCGAGGCCCGCTAAAATCAGCCGACCTCGGGTTCGCCCGCCGGTCTTTCCCTGCCCGTCGCTCATGGCCTGGCCTCCCCTCTATCGGCCTCCGGTAGAAGTTCCCTGCGATCCTTCGGAAGCCTCAGCCCCCGAAGGCGTATCCGGGCTGTCTTCCAGGGTTATGCCTTCCGCCTGCAGTTTTTTCATGTAGGTGTCAGGGTCCTTCATGAACGTTTCCGGGCAACTGGCGCAGCAGAAGTAGATCCGTTTTCCCTGGTAATCCACAAAAAGTTTATCCGATGGTTTGTAACCCATGATGGGGCATTTCTCCTGTCGGACCTCCCCGGCCATGGATGAGGCCGCGAAAAGAAAAGAAACGGCCGATGCAACGGCAAGAATGCGTAAAGCGCGTGTCATGTGAGATACTCCTTTCTCGGTTCTGGTGGATACGTCTCCTGTTGTCACTATCCCTGTCTGGGGATGCCTCTCTCGGTCATCGAGGAAGCATTGACCGCAGACGCGGCATGCGGTCTTCCCTTTACTCGCCGCCCTCCCTATCTTTATTACGCTCCAGTCCGGGAAGGTGGAGTGGCGCGGGATGCACCTTGCAGGGAATTTCATGGCCGATCAGGGTCTCCATCTCGGCCATGTATTGGCCCTGGTCGGCAAGGGAACGCAGGTAGGAGAGTTGAAACTCGAGTAGCGTACGCTCGGCGTCGATGAGATCTAAAACGGATTGGGCGCCGGTCTGAAAGGCATCCAGGGTGGCACCGAAGCTCTGCTCAGCCTTGGGGAGAAGGCTGTCCCTGAAAAGAGCGATCTTGCGGCAAGCATCCCTGTATTTGAAGAGTGCGAGCTGCATGGCGGCATTGAGTCTGTCGCGGGTACCCACGCCCTGCTGCCTGAGGGATGCTTGGCTGCTCCACGCCTCTCCGACCGAGGCCTTACGGGCATCGAACCAGAGCGGGATATTTAATGAAACAGTGGCAACCAGCGCATCATCACCGTTACGGTCCGGGTTGCCGACACGGGCCTTGTCCGTCTGAATATATTCGAGTCCCAGCGTGATGTCAGGGAAATACCCCTTGCGGGCGACCTCGACCCCCGTCGAGGCGGCTTGGGCCTTTATCTGCAGGGCCCTCAGCTCGGGATTTCCATCGGCCAGGCCGGCCATTATTTGTTCGTCCGTCATATCGGCGATCATGATGGGGACTTCCCGCGCCAGCGGGATCGGCTCCGTCGAAGGCCGGCTCATGGCGGCATTCAGGCGCGCCCGCAGGGGCAGAAGGATGTCCTCCAGGGATCGCCGGCGGTCCTCCAGTCTGGCGAGTTCCACCTGGATTCGCAGGAACTGGGCATAGGGCGACAGGCTGGCTTTGTAACGCGCCTCCGTCACCCGCTCGAGATAGTTCAGGAGTTCGATGTTCTCGCGCGTGATGCGGAGGGACTGGCTCGCGTAAGCATACTCGTAGTAGGCGTCCTTCACCCGGCGGATCACATTCAGTTGGGCTTCTTCGATTCTGATTCGCTGTGCCTCCGCCTCCTGGACCGCCTGTTGTTCCTTGAGGGAGAGTTTTCCAAACCACGGGAAGGTCTGCGCGAGGCCGAAGCGCTGGCGCTGGGGTCCCACCCGCGTTTCAACAGGTTGGATGTAGTAGCCATAACTGAAGCGCGGGTCAGGCGGGACCCCTGCCTGCTCGGACTTCTGGACCGCTGCCCGCCAGTTTTCTTCAGCCGCCCGGATATCGCCATTGGCATCAAGGGCTATCTCGATATAGCTGTTCAGGGCCTCGAGCCCGTCCGGCGGGGCCTCATCCCCCAGTTCCAGGGATTTGCCGGCCGCCACTGCGGAGGACAGCATGGTGACAAATAGGCCGACTGCAAACGTGCGCGCAACGTTCTTTTTGAAGTTCGACACCAGATCCATTTGAGTGCCTCCCATGCTTGATCCAACAGTTCGCACCCTGGGCGCGTTCCATCGGCGGTATCGCCACGCTGGAGACAAAAAAGGCATTCTTCGCCGTGACAAGAGACACAGAAGTCATCGACACCGGGTTGGGACATATATACCCTAACTTAGCAATTACGCTCCCCGGGCGCAAGGGCCTGTGTGCTAATATTCGTGCCAGGTGTCCGCAGAAGGAATAGAAGAACCACAGGACCGTGGGATTTCATGCAGACCCCTCAGACGAAAAAATCGGCCTCGAAGTTATCCATCTGGCCCATGACATTGAATCCCTCGCTGCCGCTCTTTTCGTAGGTCACCCCTTTGCCCGGCATGAACGCGCTCACCTCATCGCCCTTGTCCACGCCCGCGTTGGTCAGTCGCATGGCATTGTAGACGGCCTTCCACAAACCTTCCTTTCGTATCTCGCACAGATCTTCTTGCACAGAGCATTTATGGTACAGCTTAGAGACAAAAGGCCGAAGTTGCAACCATGATTTTATGTTGACGCACCCGATGAAGCATGCGATAATCCATTTAAGCATATACCTAACTGGATCTGATTGTGGACGATATTATCCAAACCTTGAAGGCCCTGGCAGATGCGACGCGGTTCCGGATCATCGATCTGCTCCTGACCCATGATCTCTGCGTGGGCGCCCTGGCCGGTCGTTTGAGTATCTCCGAGGCGGCCGTATCCCAGCACCTCCAGATATTGAGGAAGGCCGGCCTGGTTACGGGGGAAAAACGGGGGTACTGGACCCATTACAGTGTTGACAAAACCGTGATCCGTCAAATTGCCGAAGCGCTGATGGAGCGGGCCGATCGGCCCCCTGATTTCAGGATGGTCTGTCATCGGTCAAATGATAATGCGGATCAACCCTATGTGCCGGAGGAAGAAGACCGGTGAATGCACTTTCCATCCAGGGACTGGCCAAGCGATTCGGCGAGGTCCAGGCCGTTTCGGATGTGAGCGTTGAGGTGATCAAGGGCGAATTGTTCGGGTTCCTGGGCCCCAACGGCGCGGGCAAGACCACTACCATCAACATGCTCACGGGCCTGGCGAGGCCGGACGCGGGGACGATCCGGATCGGCGGCATCGACTGCACGGGCAATCCCAGGGCCGCCCAGCATCTCATCGGCGTGGTTCCGGACGAAAGCAACCTGTATCCGGAACTCACCGGTTTCGACAACTTATGTTTCTGCGCAGCGCTTTACGGAATGCGGAAAAAGGATCGGGAACCCCGTGCCCGTGAACTGCTGGAGACATTCGGTCTTGCCAGGGCGGGCGACCGGAAGTTTGCCGGTTACTCCAAGGGGATGAAGCGCAAGCTCACCATCGCCGCCGGCATCATCCACAAACCTGAAATCCTCTTCCTGGACGAACCCACCACCGGCATCGACGTGGCCAGCGCGCGGCAGATCCGTCAGCTCATCGCAGACCTGAACCGGGCCGGAACCACCATCTTCCTGACTACCCATTACATCGAAGAGGCAGAGAGGCTCTGCGGCCGCATCGCCTTCATCGTGCAGGGAACGATCGTCCGGATCGATACCGTGGCCGATCTTGTCCAGCCCATCCAGGATGCACATCTCATGCAGCTCGCCGTGTCGAATACCGACCCGGCGCTAAACGACAAGCTGAGTACGGCATTTCCCCATCTTGCATTTCAGGGCCTTAACCAGGGGTTGATCCGGGTGGAGTCAAACAGGCCCATTCATGTAGGTCCCGTGGTGCGCTTCATCGAGGAGCAGGGTGTCGAGGTCACCGAGGCCCGCCGCATGCGCCTGTCGCTGGAAGATGTGTTCGTACAGATTACGGGGATCGAGGCAGATGCCATGAAAAAGGAAAAAGAAAAGGGAGGAGGCCCTCGATGAAGCGCTGGATCGCCTTCTGGAACATCTTCGTCAAGGACATGCGCGCCTACTATCTCAAACCCCCCAATGTCAGTTGGGGCCTGATCTTCCCTCTGGCCTGGACCGGGATGTTCTTTATCAAGTCAGGGGGATTGAAAGACGTCCTTTCGCTGGTGCCGGGCGTGGTCGCCCTTTCCGTCCTTTTCGGGACCACCTCGCTCCTTTCGGTAACCGTCACCTTCGAAAAAAAGGGGAAATCCTTTGACCGGCTTCTCCTGGCGCCCATACCCCTTCAACTCCTAATGCTGGCCAAGACCTCGGGCGCCATTCTCTTCGGCGTAGTCAACGCCTTTGTTCCCATTTTAATGGCGGTCTTTCTTACCGACCTCTCAGCGGTCGCCTGGAGTTCGGCCATCCCTGCCATTGTGCTCATCGCGGCAAGTTCTACCTTCCTGGGGCTCTTTGTGGCGGTTTCCGTCAGCGAGGTCTTCGAGGCCCAAACCTTCTCCAACTTCTTCCGCTTCCCCATGATCTTCCTCTGCGGGCTGTTTTTCCCCATTGAACAACTGCCCGTCTTTCTACGGCCCCTTTCCTATCTTTTTCCCTTAACCTACGGCGTGGACATCCTTCACGGGGCCTTCCACGGCAATCACGTGATGCCGTTTTCAATCGATTTCACAGCCCTTTCCCTATTCTGCGTGGCCCTGTTTTTGATCAGTCTTCGCAACATTGAAAGACGCTGGATCCTTTGATGGTATCTATCCGGAGGTCGTAAAAAGGATATGGATGCTCTTTTTATGCATTTTGATGTCTCGGGCGTGGACACATGGGTCTACACATTTTTCTTGATAATCTCGATGAATAGCTGCAATTCTTCGAGGCTGAGATTCGGATGAGAACTCATTAATCTCAATTTTGGCCCAGGGGTAATC
>JAWOIH010000005.1:0-2881 GCA_046484725.1 Candidatus Desulfacyla sp.
CGATCTGTTCGGTGAGCAGGCCGTTCTCTGCGGTGGTGCGGTTGAGTTGGTCAAGGCCGGCTTTGAGACCCTGGTCGAGGCCGGATACGCTCCCGAGATGGCCTACTTCGAGTGTCTGCACGAGCTGAAGCTGATCGTGGACCTCATGTACGAGGGCGGTATCGCCAACATGAACTACTCCATCTCCAACAGGACATCCGAGAGAAAACAGCGATCAAGGGTGTCTCGAACGCGCGCCTGTTTCGCCTCACCGGAGAACCCCCGTATCCCGGCGATGAAGCCGAGGAATCCGGCAACCGTCATGTCAGGGTAGGCAGGGGCGTTCTCAGGGAGATATCCGATCTTTCTCCTGGCGCCCAAAGAGTCTTTGATGATGTCGCTCCCTCCGATAACGGCCGTCCCGGACGTGGGGGTAAGAAAGCCGGTAATCATCCGCATGGTTGTCGACTTCCCCGCGGCATTGGGACCTAAGAACCCCAGGACCTCTCCACGGCCGACGGTAAAGGAGATGTCGTTGACAGCCCCGGTTTCACCAAAATACTTACTGAGATGGTTTACCTCTATCATGGACAGACCTCGGTTGGTGGTTGCTGGTTGCTCGATACTGGATACTGGATGAGCCCCTTACCCCTTACCCCTTACGCCTTACGCCTTACGCCTTACGCCCGAACGCAGATACTTGTCAAAAAAATAAGCTTATGAGGCCGGTAGTCAAGGCCGCCGCCCAGAATTTTTCATCCCTTCAGCCTCTAATTTCCTGAGGCTTTCCCTTGCAAAGTCGATGGTCTCATCCAGTTCCAGGGCCAATTTGTAGTATTGCACCGCCTTGTCTTTCTCACCCAGATCCCTGTAGTTGGAGGCGATGTTGGCGTAGTCGATGGCCGAAGCGGGATTGAGCTGAATGACCTTCTGGAATGCCGCAATGGCCTTTTCATGGGCCTTTTGTTTGAAATGACAGAAACCCAGGAGATTATACACATCCGTCCGTTCGTCATCCATCCGGGCCGCCTTTTCAAGGATCTGAATGGCCTCGCCGTACTGCTCCAGATCCTTCAGACAGGCCCCCAGATATGCGTAGATGCTGACCCGGTCTTCATCATTGGGCCTCAGATCGAGTGCTTCCCGCAAGCAAACCAGGCTGTTTGACGGGTCATTGCATGCCATGTAGGATAGGCCCAGAAAGAATTTGACATAATATTTGTCCGGCAGCATGCGGTCCATCTTTTTCAACTCCGACACAGCCCATTCCGGGTCCCCTTTCTCGGCAATCAGTTTGGCCGTAAACATCCCCACGCTGGTGCCCGCGGCCCTCTCCCTGAAATGGGCGCCGGGAACGATGGTATAGAATGCGGGAATGCCCAGTCTGGGATGCATCACGTCCACGACAATGATTTCCATTCCTGCTCGGGCCACTGCCCCAATGCAGTTTTCCACCTCCACCCGGATATTCTTGTGGGAGAGATCGGGGAGGCTCAAAATATCGACCCGTTTGTCGGGATAAAGGACAAAATCGGCCCCGGACAGGTCCAGGAACTTGGGAAGCCCGCTGGCCACATAATTGGACCCGGAATTGAAATCGCCGGCCAGTTGGGCCACCTCGGTCAGGGCGCGGTTCAAGGCCTTCTGGGGATCGGGCGTGGTGCCTGCGGTCCAGACGATTTCACTTTTTTCCGGGAACGTGGACGGGTCATAGGCAAGCACCCCGACCGAAGGGATCCCCATGTTCAATGTGAAATCCGAGGCAAATAGCCGGATGCCCGCCTTACGGTACTTTGCGATCATCTCCGCCACAAGGGGATCGGTGATGCTTTCCAGGTCGATGGCCGGCATCTTCAGCCTCCCCCTGCTGACGAGGGAGGATACATGCCGTTCCACCACCTCGCAAATCCCCTGGCTGATCGCCTCCTCCGCGCAATTCCCCGCCGAAGCGCCGTTGAACTCATTGATGGCAAAAAACCAGTCAAAAGGGATCAGGACCGATTTCTGCCTCGTTATATTGTAACCCCAGGTCCATTTGAGCGGCAACCGTGAAAAAAACTCCCGGGCCACATCCAGGTCTTCCGAATCATCATGGACCGACCGGGCAATCATCTCAAAAGGGAGGGCCCGATCCCGGATATTTCGGTGCTCCTCGATCATGAAGTTGTCAGGATCTTTCGAGAAGCTGAAAAAGCTGAACCGTTCCGCCAGTTCCATGACCGCGCTCGCCTCGGACTGGGCCGGCGTGCCCCCCTTCCCCATCTGCTTTCGCGTCCCGATGACGGCCGCGGCATCCCGGCCGCATACGCTGAAATAGACCGGGATGTCGAGTCTCCCGGTGTCGATCCGGACGGTCTCTTCCAGGATATCCATGTCCAGACGCTGAAGCCTCTCCCTGAAACGACGCACCGTTTCCTCAGGCGATACGATCTTATCCTGGTCAAGGGTGTACCCCTTATAGGCGTCTTTCAATACAATTGGATGATTCAAGGGCAGATCTCCTCCGGGGTGAATTGCCATCCGACCCAAGGTCCCACCCCTTACTTTTGTCGCAGCCATGTCCGGGGAAGAGACGTACGCCCACATGGCCTGGCACGGAAAGAACCTTACGCATCGATGGCCCATGACACATACCCTATTTCTGCCGTTGCGTCAAGGGTTGTGGAACAACACCCTGGAATTCCCGGTTTTTCAAGGATTCACCGGTTCCGGGTTTCCGGCTTAGGGCGATTCATGGTGGGGAAGGGGGAAAAAGGCTTGACAGAGCCCTATCTCAAGAGTAAAAAAATCAACCATGTGGGATCGTGGCAGATGCACAACGAATATCCCGTCTCTCTTGACCTTTCGAAAACAACTCGCTTCCGGAGGCATTGTCATCGATATCTGACTGCCAAAGAAATCC
>JAWOIH010000067.1:0-22929 GCA_046484725.1 Candidatus Desulfacyla sp.
TCTTTCACCGGGTACTTCCGGGACCCGCAGAGCACGGAGTGCTCCAGGATATGGGCCACGCCGGTGGAGTCGGACGGGGGCGTGCGGAAGGCGATGCCGAAGACCTTGTTCTCGTCGTCGGCCATGAGGGAGAGGACATGTGCCCCGGTCTTTTCGTGAAGAAAAAGCCTTGCCAGGACGTTGAGTTCCGCGATCGGTTGTTCTTTCAAAAGGCTAAAGCCGTGGGTCACGAGAGGTCGTCCTCCTTAAAGCAATTGGGTTTGTTGGGTTGATTGGGTTTATTGGGTTTATTGGGTTTAGCAAGGCCTCGCGATGAAAGCCCTTCTCATCGGTTATTTTAAACTTCCCCGGTTCCGCGTTCCGAGTTCCGCGCTCCGCGTTTACTTCAATCATTTTTTTCACATTCACTATTCACTTCTCACTATTCATTATTCAATCCCGACGTCCTCCCGCCGTACGCTGCTATTCAGTTTCCAGGTTCAAGGTGCTGCTTTCCGGAATCCGTTTAGGAGATCGCTTCTTGGCGACGATCTGATAAATCGTCAGCAAAATGAATACGGCGCACCCGATATAGTTGACCGCATCGTTCGCCCAGATGAGGGCGATGGCCGCTGCCCCGTGGAGGATAGTCTCCAGCCAGGTGAGCGGCACCAGGTAAAACCGCTCCAGACAGAACACAAAGCCCGTGATCGAGAGGGTGCAGAAGATAACGGTCCGAATCACCTCTCCGGTCGGGCCGTTGAGCAGGAGGGGATGATAGGCCATGACCACCGGAATGATATAGAGGCCCTTGGCCAGCTTCCAGGAGGTGAAGGCCGTTTTCATGGGGCTCGATCCCGCAATGCCGGATGCGGCAAAAGACTCCAAGGCAACGGGCGGCGTGACATTGGCGTCCTGGCTGTACCAGAAGACGATCATATGGGCCGTCAAGAGCGGGATGCCCAGGTCCATGAGACCGGGCCCGGCCAGGATCACCAGGACGATATAAGAGGCCGTCACCGGGAGCCCCATCCCGAGGAGGAGCGAGGTGAAGGCAACGAGTCCCAGAGCCAGCAGGGGAATCCCCTGAGACAGGGAAACCACCAGGGACGAAAACCTCAGTCCGGTTCCGGTCAGATTGACGACCCCGACGATGATCCCGGCGGCTGCACAGGCAACGGCCACCACCACGGCATTGCGCGCCCCCTGCTCCAGGGTCTTGAGCAGGGTCTTGAATGAAATCCGTGATCCTTTACGAAGGAGCGCCGTAAAGTAGATGGCCAAAATGGCGATAAATCCCGCCATCATCGGACTGTAATTCATAATCAGCACGGTAATCAGTATCCCGACCGGGACGATGAAATGGATCCCCTTTTTGATGGTCTCGACCATCCGGGGGAGGGCCTCTTTGGGGAGGCCCCAGATCCCCTCCTTCTGGGCCTCGATATGGACGAAGAGGATGACGGAGAAGAAGTAAAGGACCGCAGGGATAAACGCTATCTTTACGATCTCGAGGTAGGGGGTTTGCGTAAATTCAGCCATCAAAAAGGCGCCGGCCCCCATGATCGGCGGCATCAACTGGCCCCCTGTGGAGGCCGCCGCCTCCACGGCCGCGGCCACGTGGGGTTTATATCCGATCTTCTTCATCATCGGGATCGTAAAAGCGCCTGTGGCGACCACATTGGCCACCGCACTCCCGGAAACCGATCCCAAAAACCCGCTGGCCACCACAGCGGTCTTGGCAGGCCCGCCCGAAAAACGCCCTGTGATGCAATAGGCCAGGTCGATAAAAAAATTACCCGCGCCGGTCTTTTCCAGAAAAGAGCCGAACAATATGAAGATAAAGACAAAGGTGGCCGCAACCGCCGTGGGCAGCCCGAATATCCCCTCCGTGGTCAGGGAAAGCGTCGTGGCCATCCGTTCGATGGAATAGCCTTTATGCACAATGATGGTCGGCATGTAGGGGCCGAAATACCCGAAGAGCAGAAATCCCAGGGCGATACAGGTCAGGTTCAAACCGATGACGCGGCGGGTGGCCTCGAGCACCAGGACCACCAGGGTGATGCCCACGGCGATGTCCCACTGGCTCCAGTCGCCCTGGCGGTCGAATATGCCCTGAAGATCGATAAATATATAGGCGCATACGGCCACGCTCAGGACAACCAGGATCAGGTCAATCGCCAGTGCCCAGTTCAGGCGGTCTCTTCGCGCCCCCTCATACAGGGGCCGCGTCAGAAAGGCGATCACCAGGATGGAGCCCAGGAATACGGCCCTGTGCTGCATGGCGGTCATGGCGACAATCCCTGCCGTATACAGCTCGAACAGGCTGAGCCCGATGCCGACCCCTGCAATGACTTTCAAGATCCCCCATTCCACCGGGGAAGCGGCGGATGTTGCTTCACTGCGCTCTGTCATAATCACCTCACTTACGGCCTCCGGGTTTTGCGGGCGTGGCGGGATGGGGACGAAGGGAGCGATAGATCTTGTAGAGGAGGCTCACCGGCCGGGCCGAAAAGCGAACCGCCGCATGGGGTGCGATTGCCGAGAGATTGGTCTTCGTCCCGCGCCAGAGAATGGTATGGTCCACACCGGGGCTTCCGATCCGCAGAACGAAATTGCCCGTGGGAAGATGCATCGCCTCTACGACTTCGTACGGCCCCCGTTTCACCATCCGTCCCACGCCGGGCATCCGGCCCATGCCTGCCCCGAACTTGAGATAGCGCTCCTCCTCGATGTAGATCCGCCCCTCTCCATCCAGGCTGTGCACCTCCCAGATGGGGGCGTTTTCCACCGAGTGATAGTAGCGGACAGTAAATTGCTCCCCCGGATCCATGGGCAAAACCATCAATGGACGATCCCCCTTCACTGGGGTGATGCGCAGATCCAGACCGCCCGGTAGCAACCAGACGGCCAAGAGGAGGCCCAGGGCCAGGCCGGCAGCGGTCCAGATGAGGGCTTTAACCGGCCGCGTGAGCAATTCCTGTCACCGCGCTACGGAACCAGTTTTTCAGGCACCTGAATCCCCTTTTCCTTAAGATACTTGATCGTGCCCGGGTGAAGCGGTATGGGGGAGTACTTCACCGCGTTCTCAGGGGTGGTGTACGCAGCCGAGGGATGGATCTTGCAGAGCAGGTCGTTGTGCTCGTACAGGGCCTTCACCAGTTTGTACACCAGGTCGGTGTCCAGGGACTTCTGGCAGATCAGCACGTTCCAGACGCCGATGGTGGGAACCGGCTTGTCAACGCCGTTGTAGACGCCGCCCGCCAGTTCCACCGCTGAATAGGTCGGATTGGCCGCCAGGACCTTCTGGGTCTGTTCGGGCGAAAAGGGGAGTATCCGGATGGCATGGGTCGTGGCCAGATCCATGACGGAACTGGTGCCCGGCCCCACGGACCATGTCCCCATGTCAATGGTCCCGTCCCTGAGGGCATTGGCGGTCTCGGTGAAGGAAAGTCGGGAATCCTTGTAGGAGTCCAAAGGGATACCGAGGGCCTTGAACACCGCCTCGGCCATGAAATTGGTGCCGCTGCCGGGGCTCCCGGAGCTGATGGTCTTCCCCTTGATCTGCTCCACGTCGGTGATCGGGCCGTCCTTCATCACCGCCAGTTGGAGCAGGTTGGGGTACATGATGGCCATAGACAGGATGTTCTGCTTCTGTCCCTTGAATTTGGAGGTACCCTCGTACCCGGCCACGGCCACATCGCCCATAACTTCGCCCACTACGGTTTCGCCCTTGGAAGCCAATTTGACATTTTCCACACTGGCGCCCGTGACCTCTGCCACGGCCCTCACACCCGGAACATAGCGGGTCCATATCTCGGCCACGCCCCCGCCGTAGGGATAATAAATGCCGCCGGTCCCGCCGGTGCCGATGCCGAGAAAGACGGTTTTGGCCGCGACCGGTCCTGCCGTCATCAGAGACAGGGCCGCAATCATGATCCACAACATGCTCAGCTTTTTCATAGTCATTCGACCTCCCTTTCTTGGTTTGGGTTTCCTTATTCTTCCTTTGTGGCAATCTTCAGGGTTATCGGTCCAGGCTTGTCGGTCATCCCGGTGACGGGATAGACGAACGCGACGGTCTGGCCGGGCTGGACCAGTCCATCCTTGACCTTTTCAGGGATGAGACCGCCCACGGCCTTGCCGTTGTCCAGGAAGATGTGCACACGGTACCGTTGCGGTTTGTCGGTGACGTTCTTCACGGCCACCTTGAAATGAAGGGCCTGAAGGCCTTCGAATCGCTTGAAAAAGCACGTCAACCCCTCCAATTGGGCCTCGGGGGCGATGAGTTTCTCGATGTCGTTTTCCTGAGCACAGGCGAACTCCCCTTCCTCTGCATGGGCCGTCGATCCCTTACCGGCCCACAGGGCCAGACAGACCGCTGCCCCCAGCACTACTACCCACAGGAATACCCCTTTACACTGTTTCATGTTCCCTCCTTTCTTTGGATGGTTAGACTATGAAACGCCCTGACACACTTGGGCAGATAACACCACACAAAGCGTATGTTGTCAACTTCATTTTGACCTCTTGAAATACTCGGCGGAGTGTGTTATAAAATTTGTCTTTGTGTCAGATATCCTATGTTATGTAAGGAGCGCACCATGGAAATCAAAGTGAACCAGGCAAAGGAAGATCAGCGAAGAACAAAGCCGACCGATGAATCCAACCTAGGGTTCGGCGACATTGTTACCGACCACATGTTTAAGATGGACTGGGGGGTCGAAAAGGGCTGGCACAACGCCCGGATCGAGCCGTACGGACCCATTCCCATTGACCCGGCCGCCATGGTCCTCCATTACGGTCAGGAGGTATTCGAGGGCCTCAAGGCCTACAGGGGAGCGGACGATGGAATATCTTTGTTCAGGCCCGCTGAAAATTTCAAACGCCTCAACCGCTCGGCCAGAAGGCTCGTCATGCCAGAGGTGGATGTAGACCTGGCCATGGAGGCGCTGAAACAGCTCCTTCTGCTGGACAGGGACTGGATCCCGAGAAGCGAAGGGACATCGCTCTACATCCGGCCGACCATGATCGCCACCGAACCGCACCTGGGGGTCCGGCCGGCCAACGCCTATCTCTTCTATATCATCATCGGCCCGGTAGGGGCCTACTACAAGGAGGGCCTCAACCCGGTCAAGATCTACGTGGAGGATTTTTTTGTCCGGGCGGCCATCGGCGGGACCGGCGAGGCCAAGACCTCGGGAAACTATGCCGCGAGCCTCCTGGCCGCGGAAGAGGCCAAGAAGAAGGGCTTTACACAGGTGCTGTGGCTGGATGCGGCCGAGAGGAAATATGTGGAAGAGGTGGGGACCATGAACATGTTTTTCCGCATCAACGATGAACTGATCACCGCGCCTTTGAACGGGAGCATCCTCCCCGGCGTCACCCGCGACTCGGTGATTCAGATCGTCAAGGATTGGGGCATCAAGATGACGGAGCGGTCCCTCACCATTGACGAAGTCATTTCTGCCGCCAGAAACGGCACGCTCAAAGAGGCCTTTGGCGCAGGCACGGCCGCCGTCATCTCTCCGGTGGGCCAGATCACCTACAAGGGGGAGGATTTTATCGTGGCCGGCGGCAAGATGGGCGAACTCTCCCACAGGCTCTATGACGAAATCGTGGCCATCCAGTATCGGCGCAAGCCCGACCCCTATGGATGGGTGGTGAAGATCGGGTAGGAGCGGAGAGCAGGGAGCGGAGAGCAGGGAGCAGGGGGCGGGGAGCGAAGAGTAGGGAGTAGGCAGTAAGGAGTAACAAGGGCGTTAGGCATAAGGTGAAAGAGGCGTAAGGGATATCGGCCCGGGCCAGCAACCCGATGCCGCGACGTTTAACCCAATAGACTCAACAAGCCCAATGAACTCAACAACCCGCTGATCTATTAACCAGAATCGAGTATCCAGTATCCAGTATCCAGCAGAGGCAAGGACATGATTCCGACCATTGAGTGGCACGGCCGGCAGGTCAGGATGATCGACCAGCGGAAACTTCCGGGTAAAAAGGAATGGTATGTCTGCCGGGGGTATAAGGATGTGGTCCGGGGGATCCAAAAGATGGTCATCCGGGGGGCCCCGGCCATCGGCGTTGCCGCGGCCATGGGTCTCGCCTTAGGGGCGCGATCGATCAACGCCGCGAATCGTGCCGATTTCATAACGCGCTTTAAAGATATCGGCGAAGAGATGTTGCGGGCACGCCCTACGGCCGTGAACCTCCGATGGGCCATTGAACGAATGATCGGACTGGCCGAGGGCATGACAGACCATTCCATGGATGAGATCAAGGACGCCCTGCGGCAGGAATCGGAAACCATCCTGGCCCAGGATATCGCGATCAACCGACAGATGGGGATGAACGGCCAGGTCCTGGTTCCGGACGGGGCAACCGTTCTCACCCACTGCAACGCCGGGGCCCTGGCCACCGGCGGCTACGGCACGGCCCTGGGCGTTATCCGGGCGGCATGGGAACAGGGGAAACGGATCCAAGTCATCGCCGATGAGACGCGGCCCTGGCTCCAGGGCCTGCGGCTCACCGCCTTTGAACTGATGGAGGACAAGATCCCCGTGTCCGTGATCGCGGATAATGCGGCCGGCTCTCTGATGCGCCAGAAAAAAATCGACCTGGTCATTACAGGGGCCGACCGGATCGCCGCCAACGGGGACGTGGCCAACAAGATCGGCACCTACCAGGTGGCCGTACTGGCCAAGGCCCACCGGATTCCCTTTTACGTGGCCGCCCCCCTGAGCACCATCGATGCCGCCACCAAAAACGGGGACCTCATCCCGGTGGAGGAGCGGGGGCCTGAAGAAATCGCCCGGGTCGGGGGCCGGCAGGTCGGTCCGAAAGGCGTCATGGCCCTCAATCCGGTCTTTGACGTTACCCCTGCCAGATACGTATCCGCCATCATTACGGAAACAGGCATTATCCGTCCCCCCTTCCGGAAAGAGATCCGGGAGGCACTGGGCCGGGGCCGATCCCGGACATAGGATGTTGCTTCCCGGGTTCCCCGTTCGTTAGGTTCCATCAGGGACCAGATCTCACCCACATTCAAATGGGAAGGACATCTTTGGATGGTATGAAAGGATAGAGGCAGATATCTTCTTAAGAGGCGACAGCGTCCTTAAGGTCTATGCGGGTCCTCCATTCGAAGGTGTCTTGACAGGCAAGGCCTTCCTGACGTCCCCGGGACCGGAACGGGCCTGGCCGCAACATGGAAACGGAGGTTATATCAACATGGGGAAAATGGCCTGGGCCCTGATCGCAGTCTCTCTCTTCGTTGCCTGTGCCGGGGGAAACCGAACAGAAACAGCCCCGCAGGGGATTGTCTTTGAAACCGGTAAAGGCAGGCGGGCTGTCATGGATACGATCGTGGAGGTGGCCATGGACGACGGCTATAGCATCCATTCCACCTCAGACGCGGACGGGACGATCATCTGTAACCCCCGCAAAATGCTGGATGGCACATTGTCCATGAAGATCACCGGAAACGACCTGGCCTTGCAGAGCAAGCGATCCACACTGAACCATCTCATACAATTCTCGGCCCGTGTCAGCAGAGACGGGGTCGTGGAGTTGAAGACCCTAGTCATGGTTTCGGGGTTGGACAGTCCGGTTGATACGGACAGAAGTGAAAAACTGGCCAGGTATTATGAAAAAAGAATCATGAAAGTGCTCCGCACGCCGGTGCCTAAATTACTGATGCGGACAACGGATGGGACGGCCTGACAAATGGACCTGATGCAGGCGTTCGCCGCTGTGACCCGAGACTATGGAAACATCGCCCGTCACCTGTTGTTTTAAACGCCCGGAAGAGATCCCGCCCGAGACCCTTGAACAGATCCGCCAGCTCATCGAGGAGGGAAGCGGCGTAGGGACCTCATGGGTCAGGGAAAACCTTCAAAACGCCCTTCTCATCGGGTATGCCGAGCATGGGGGAGTCGTCGTAGGCACATCCACCCACAAGTATCCCAGGGAGGATTACCGTCAAAAGATTGAAGCGGCCACGGGCCTCGATCTCTCCGGATATCTGGAACGGGGGTACACGGCCGTAAGGGTGGGATACAGGGGCTCAGGGATCGGAGGGAGGTTGATACGGGGTCTGATTGAACAATCGGCAGGGAGGAAGGTCTACGTGACCATCCGGATGGACAATGTCCCCCCCCTCAAGATGACCTACAGGGAAGGAATGGTTCTGGCTGGAACCTTCATCAACGAGAGAACCGGCCACGAGTTGGGCGTGTTCACCAATATAATGCCACCCAAAAAATAAAGAGGGTGATCGTCGGTCCGCTTCCGGGGCCGATGATCACCCTCCTTTTTACAGCCCGGGATCAAATAGGAGGACCTCTCCCTTCTTGATCTCAATGCCCTCGCCTGCGGGGAGCGGTTCGTCCATCCCCTTCAGGAAGACCCCGAGATCATACGTACCGGGTGCAACCGGAAAGGCCTTCCAGAGCGGATAGTCGTTGTCCGAGCGGCGTTTCACCTTCAGGATGATCTCTTCCCTTCCTGAAGGGGTCAATTGCCACGAGAGGATCTGCGGGTTGGGCTTGATCTGGATGCCTGAATCCAGCGTAACCACGGTCTCCTTTCCCGCCTCGATGGCGATCCCCTTGACCACCTTGAACAGGTCGGGCGATCTGCTGTACACCAAACCGAGATCGTAGGTCCCGGCCGGGAGCGGTTTGGTCTTCCAGAGGTAGTAGTCGTTGCCGCCGGCATCGTTCCTGACAAAGGGCGTGTCGCTGCCCGCAGGCAGGACAACGACGGCCTCGGCCGCGTCGCCCAGCCCCTCGGCCTTGTTGAGAACCATGGCGCCTAAACGGATCTCCGTCACCTCTCCGCCCTTGACCTCAAACCGGCCCAAAGAGGCCTCGCTGGCCGGCTTATAGTTGGCGTTGCTGAACTGAAGAATCACCTCATACTCACCGGCAGGGAGGGGATGGGTGCCTTCGGCCTGGGGCTCGGCGCTCTTGATCACCTTGTCGTCCTTGGTGCGCACGATCTTGATCTCGCCCTGTGTCTTAAGGGCGGATTGGGGCAGGGAGATCTTGAGCTTGCCCAATTGGGTCCGGGCCTTGACTGTCGTGGTCTTGGCCGCCTCCACCTTGACCTCGACTTCCTTCTTGACCGTTTCCAGAGCGGCCAGGAGGGAGTCGGCGTCGGTTGCCTGGAAATAGGTCCCTCCTCCGGCCTCGGAGAAGCAGGTGAGTTGATCCCTTCCTTCCTGGTCGACCCCGAAGCCGACCACGTGCAGGATGAACTTGATGCCCGAGTCCTTGAGTCCCTTAATGGTCGCGCAGGGATCCTTGTCGCAGGTCTCGATCCCGTCGCTCACCAGGATGACGGTGGTCTCGCCCTCCCGGCCCTTCAACGCATCGGCAACCATCCTGACCGAGGCGGCCATAGGGGTCATCCCCTTGGGACTGATGGCCTTAACCTTGGCCAGGAGTCCGGCCCTGTCGGTCGATCCAGATGGGATCATGATCTCCACATCGTTGCAGTCGCCCTTTCGCCGATGGCCATAGACGGTTAGACCCACCCCGAGGTCGTTCGGCAGGGCCGGCACCACCTTGGCCATAACCTCCTTGGCCGCATCCATCTTGGAAATATCCTTTGCCTTTCCCCACATGGAACCCGACGCATCCAGAATGAACATTACCTCCGGCATCTCTTTGCCATGGGCCGGCAGAGACAGCAACAGGGCCACGGCCGATAACACAAACATGTTCAGAAAAGATCTCTTCGCCATGTTACACCTCCTGTCCGATCTGAGTTTAAAGCGTCAATAATCCCTGAATTCAGCTTTCATATGCATGGTCTTTTCCTTGATTCGGCCAAGAATCTCGTCTCTCCGGTTTCTGGCCCATTCCGGGAATTCCGAATCCCATCTCTCCGGAGAAGGGACATGAATCACGGTAGGCGTCTTGATCCCCGGGTCCGCCTGGAATTCGATGCTGTCTTTGCCTTCTATGTATTTGATGTACCGAAAGGCGATAAGAAGATCATAGTTCTCGTTGTCGTGTTTATCAGTTGCGTCCGCAGACGCCCTGAACGTTTTATCTGTTTTGGACGTCTTGTCCTTCGATCCTGTCCCGGTCTTATCCGTCACATCGGCCGGAGTGTCGATCTGCTGAATCCGTTGGATATGACGACCACCGTCGAAGGCGGTATTGAGCCAGACATCCACAATCTCAAGAGCTATATCCGATGAAATCATCCTTGCGCCAATGGAGAGCATGTTGGCGTCATTGTGACCCCTGGCAAGGAGGGCCGTTTCCCGATTCCAGCAGAGGGCGCACCGAATGCCCTTGAGCCGGTTGGCCGCCATGGCCTCTCCGTTGCCGGAGCCCCCCAGGACAATACCGCGTTCACATTCCCCTCTCTGGACCGCAAGGGCCGCAGCGCGGATAAACGGGGGATAATCGACGGATTGATCGGAATGGGTGCCGAAGTCCTGCACCTCGTGTCCTTTCTTCGTCAGAAACTCCTTGATCATCTCCTTGTAATGGTATCCTGCATGATCCGAACCGATTGAAATTTTCATATTGCCTCCTGTTATAGCGTGATGTCATGCATCTGCCAGTGTTTCATACATATCTTCCTGTTCATTTACGGGGGCCGGCACATTGTGCACCGATTCTGAGAGGATTGGCTGAATGTTTCCCTGTCCGGCAATGGGAACCCTGGTCCGGCAGCCGGGTATCTCCACCGGGTTATCGCTCGGCTCAGCAGCCCTAAAGCGGCTGTCAAGATAGCCTACGTCAAAGAGATGGCATTCCCGGTCGAGCAGAAAGTAACGGTCGCTGTTCGGGGTCTGGGCGCAGGTCTCGATAAGGTCCCTGAAAACGTTGCGATCAAACTTGACATAGGTGCGGGTGGGTCGGCTCGATGCCTCGATGAGCCTTTCGCCCGAGACTATGATGCAGATCTCCCCTCCTTCAATAGTTGACCCCTCGGTTTCGCCATATACGAATTCTCTCACCCAAGGCTCGATCCTGGAAATGATATTCCAGCTCATCTTGGTGTGTCCGCTGATGTAACATCTGGAAATCGGTTTTGCGCCAAAGTCCCTGCGAAATTTGACACAAGCGCAGTCGAGGACCCTTGAGAGGAGGGCCTCGGTTTCTTCGCTGTAATCCAGGACCCTGATCACAAGTCCCGCAGCATCTCGAGTTGCCTCGAAGAGAATGCGGTCCAGTCTGTGAATATGGTCCTTGGACAGGTCCCGAGTCTTTCTTACCAGTGTGTTTTCGATCAGCAGCCCGTCAATGCCGCAGCAGAGAAACGTCAGGACCGCATCATAAACGGACCGGACGATCGGCTGACCGTTGATGTTGAAAGAGGTGTTGAGGACCATCGGTATGCCGCTCACGTGATCATACGCTTTGATGATGTCATAAAAGAGCGGGTTTTGATGGTGGCTCACAGTCTGGAGCCTGGCCGTTCCGTCCACATGGGTGATCCCTTCGATCCCTTTTCTCATTTCGGGCAAAACCCCGTAGATCACGGTCATGAAGGGCTCGGGCCGGTTGATGTCGAAAAACCTCCCCACCTCCTCTTCCAGGACGGTCGGCGCAAAAGGCCTCCAGGGCTCCCTGTACTTGACGATCCGGTTGGTCCTGTCCCGGGCCTCACGGGTCGGGGCGGCCAGGATGGACCGGTTTCCCAAGGCCCGGGGACCCACCTCCTGCCGCCCCTGAAACAGGGCGATAATCTCATGGTTGTCAAGGAGAGAGGCCACTTCCCGTGGCGAGATATCTTCATGCTCAATAAAGATCGGGAAATCATAGGCCTGAATCAGACGCTCCAGTTCCCCGTGGGGATCGCCTTCTCCATATCCCAGGTAGATGCCTGCCGGATGCTGGATGCTGGATACTGGATGGGTATTGATACTTGGTGGCACTGGGCATTGACTGCTGGTGACCCCTCGCTCCCTGCTCCCTGCGCCTTGCTTCCTCCCTGCCTCCGACCCCTGTCCTCCGCCCTCCGACTTCCGACTTCCGACTTCCGACTTCCGACTTCCGACCCCGGCGGCCGATGCCAGGGCCGCCCCCAGGGCGATCCCCCTGTCAGAGGCAAGGGGTTGAACAAAGAGATTCTCACACACCTCCGATTTCAGGATTTGATAGTTGAGCTGGCTGTTCATGGCAACCCCGCCCGAAAAGCAGAGGTTTTTGAAGGGTCGGGATGATTGTACCCGTTTGAGCCTTTCGACGACGATCTCTTCGAGAAGGGTTTGAATGCTGGCGGCCACGTCTGCCTGGAGCCGGCTGAATTCGTTCACGGGCCTCGGTTGAGGCGGTCCAAAGGCCTCGGCCATTTTTCCCCGCATCTTCAGCAGGGAGCCGCCCGGCCACCGGTAATCAGGACCATTTTCTTCTAATAGTGCGCGAATGCGGTCTGTGTATACCGGGCTGCCATAGCTCGCCAGTCCCATAATCTTGCCGCAGTGCTGGGAGGTATTGTGGCTCCGATAGCCGAGCCACTCGGTAAAATACTGGTAGAGGATGCCCAGGGAGAAATCGTTTGTCAGCTCAGAGGATATGCGTGAGATCTCACGGCCTTCCCCCGCATAGAGGGAGGTGGACTCGGATTCTCCGGTCCCGTCGGCCACCAGTATGAGGGCGTCATCGAAACCCGAAGGGAAGAAGGCCCCGGCTGCATGGGCGTCGTGGTGCCCCACATACCGAACCTCATCCCAACCGATTCTGCTCGAAAGATACCTCAGGACCTCGGCAGCGCGCACCTTCTGGAACCGGACAAACTTCTTGAGAAAATCCGCCTCTCCCTCATCCGGATTAAATCCAAAGCTGATCGATCGGAAATGCCTGAGATCGAGCTTCAGCACCTCTTTCAGGGAGAAATAGGGGTTAAAATAGGTCATTTTCTCCCCGTTGAAGCGTTCTTCCTCAAAGACCCACAGGATATTCAGTTGCTCATCCACAATGGCCACGCCGGTGTCGTGGCCCATATAAATGCCGAGGTGGTAGTGTGTCATGGACGGGAGGTCTCCCGGTCATTCCACATTCGATGTTCGGCGTTCAATGTTCGATGTTTGACGTTCATCTCTTGATCCTTCGACGTTGGCCGTTCATCCTTTGATCATTCCATATTGGATGTTCGAAGGAGATAATCCCGATACACATACAGGGCCGGGGCGCCGCCTGTGTGCAGGAACAGCACCTTATCCTCCTTCTTGAAATAGCCCTTCCGCACAAGATCCATCAGCCCGGCCATGGCCTTCCCCGTATAGACCGGGTCCAGGAGGATCCCCTCGGTCCTTGCCAGGAGGGTGACGGCCTCGGCCATTTCAGGGGTAGGGAGGGAATAGCCCGGCCCCACGTAATCGCCAAGGCAGGTCACGGCATCCCGGGGGATCTCAATCTTGATCCCGACACGATCTGCCGTTTCCCTGGCAAGCCGGTAGACGATTTCTTCCTGCGCTTCCCTGGTCCGGCTCACATTGATCCCGATGACCGGGATGTTCATGCTGCATCCGTACACCCCGGCGACCAGTCCCGCCTGGGTCCCCGCGCTCCCGCTGGCACACACGACCGCGTCGACGTCAAGCCCCATGTCAAAGGTCTGATCCTGAATCTCCTGGGCGCAGGCCACATATCCTGTGGCGCCGATGACATTGGAACCGCCCACCGGAATGATATAGCCCTTGCGTCCCTCTCCCGCCAGTTCCCGGGCCACCTGTTCCATCTCTGACAGCAGGTCGGACCCGGCCTGGACGACCTTGATCTGTTCGATCCCCAGGAGGTTGTAGAGAAAGATATTCCCGCCGGCCTTTGGGTCGAAGCTGCCGGGCACCCGCTCCTCCAGGACAAAACGGCATTTCAGGCCTTCTTTCACCGCCGCGGCAAGGGTCAACCGGCAGTGGTTGGACTGAACGGCCCCGCAGGTGATCAGGGTGTCGGCCCCCCGGGCCAGGGCATCGGCCACCAGAAACTCCAGCTTGCGGGTCTTGTTCCCCCCGGCCGTCAGGCCGAGGAGGTCGTCTCTCTTGATGTAAATATCGGGACCGCCCAAGGCCTTGGAGAACCGCGGGACCCTTTCGATCGGCGTCTGTCCTTCTGTGTAACGCCTTCTGGGGAATTGCGCCAGGTTCATGCTCGCTCCTTGCCTAACCCGGATCAACCGGAATAAAAAGAAATCTCACAGTAGAGACACTGAGACACAAACAAACACACCCTCACGGCGTCCGGCTATATCTTGTCAAAAAGGGCCTGGAAATCACGGATGGCCGAGACCCTTGTCTCCAACGGCACATCCTCTTCAAACAGAAACTCGATCAAAAAGATCATCTTGTAATCCACTGCCGAGGTCTTGTATTCCTGAAAGGCGGTGACCTTGATATCCTTCAGCCCCCTGTAGGCCGCTTCGGCGAGCAGGTCGCTTTTTCGCAAGATGAGGTCGATTCCCTCCTTGGCATCGGCGGGAGTTTCCAACACGATCTCAATCCCCTCCACCTTTTTCACGATCTTGACGATCTTCTCGCCTTCCACCTTGATCTTCATCTCAAGCCCTCTTTTTTGCCCAGACAGGATTAACAGGATTTATCGGATAATTTCGTACTGTCACACCATGCAAGTCGTTTTCCAAAAGGCCAATAGCCGCAACGGAGGGAATCCTCTTTCAAACAAATCGTCTACATCCCGTTGATCTTGTCTGAAAGATCAAATCCCCATTCAGGATTCGGCCCCCCGCAACCCGATGGCGTCGGCCACCTCTCGCATCCCCATAATGGTATCCGTAATCAGATCTGTCAACTCCATCCCGAGCATCTGCGCTCCCTTTTCAATGATGGACCGATCCACGCCGGCCGCAAACCGTTTGTCCTTCCACTTTTTCTTGACCGATTTGGCCTCCACATCCAGGACGCTTTTGGAGGGCCGAACCAGGGCGGTGGTCACCACCAGGCCGGTCAGCTCGTCCACAGCATACAGGACCTTCTCCAGTTCGCTCTGCGGTTCCACATCCGAACAGATCCCCCAGCCGTGGCTGATCACGGCCCGGATGTATTCCTCGGGCCAGCGGTTTTCCCGGAGGATCTCTTCGCTCTTTTTGCAGTGCTGGTCCGGATACTGCTCGTAATCCAGGTCATGGACCAGGCCGATGATACCCCATTTCGCCTCATCTTCCCCCCGCTTCCGGGCAACATAGCGCATCACCCCCTCCACTGCCAGGGCGTGCTTGATGAGGCTGTCGCTCTGGTTGTATCGGGTAAGAAGGGCATAGGCCTCTTCACGTGTTGGCGATTTCTCGGTCATGGCCGTTACCTCCTGAATGGGAATGTTTCACAAAACCACCCTTCAACAACGTGTCTGCCATTGCTTCAATCCGTGCTGTGGGAAGACTGCCTCCGCCCTTGAAACGCTAAAACGGAACCTCGTCTTCATAAGCCGGATCAGGGGGCGGTTCTCCCATGGGGACATCGTCCCGACGGGGATTATCCTTGTAGGCGGGGGCGGGTGATCCCTCCAGTTGGGCCAGGAAGAATTTCAGGGCCTTGATGGCCTCCTCTTTCGGACCGAGTTTGATTTTCCACGGCAGGCTCTTGTCAATGGGTTGCTTGCTCCCGTCCCTCTTCTGGGGAAAGACCCATTCCATGTAGGTCTTGCCGTCCTTGCGTTTGGCTGACACAAGGGAAAACTCATTCCTGTATTCATCCAGCAGGATGCCGTCGCCGTATGCATTGTTGGTCTGATATTCATAAAAGGTCTCGTTGTCCATGGATTCCTCCCTCGATGCTGGTTTCTAAGTCCGATCCGCGGCCGCGGACGTGACGATCGATTTCATCCATACGGCTCTCTTTTCAACCCAAAGAAGTATCTTGCAAAGCATTCTGTGTGTCAACATAAACGTCTCCGAAATTTGCACAACCGATGGTTTGGCGGCCACCTTCTTCTGATGCTTCGCATCCATTTGCGTCCTGCCCATGGTGTTCCCGCCGCCATACCGGTTTCAGAAAAACATCGGAGCGACCTGTCGGCCCCGGCCACCGCCAAACATCCCTTGACAATCGGCGAGAACGGTAATACATAGGTTTCATCGCATGCGGGTTCGACGGTCTCCCGCTTACCATCGGAATCCAATGGGAATTTGACAACAGGGCGTTGAGATGAAACTACACGAATATCAGGCAAAAGATATTCTCGGAAAATCGGGGGTGACCGTTCCCAGCGGGCAGTTGGTAACGGCTGCAGACCAGGCGACAAAGGCCACCCAAATCATCAACGGCCCCCCGTGGGTGGTCAAGGCCCAGATCCATGCCGGGGGCAGGGGCAAGGGGGGCGGGATCAGGCTGGTGCAATATCCCTACGAGGTCGTTACGGCAACAGAATCGCTCCTTGGCAACAAACTGGTCACGCCGCAAACCGGCCCCGAAGGGATTACGGTCAATCAGGTCCTCATTGAGGAAGGGATCGAAATCGACAGGGAATACTATCTCAGCATGGTTGTCGACAGATCAACGGCGTGCCCCACCATGATCTTCAGCCCTGCGGGCGGCATGGAAATCGAACAAGCAGCCGTCAGCTCCTCTGAACTGATTCTGAAAGAGCCTATCGATCCAGCAGCCGGGTGGATGATCCATAACGCAAGGAACCTCATTTACAGCCTGGATCCGCCGCTGCCGGTGGGCGCCGTCAGGCCGCTCATGTCCGTCATGGGCAGCGTATACAAGATCTTCATGACCCTTGACTGCACCCTCGTGGAGATCAACCCGCTCGCGGTGACAAAGGATCGCAAGGTCTATGCATTGGATGCCAAAATCAATATCGACGACAATGCGCTCTACAGACATAAGGAACTCCTCCAGCTGGATGACACCCGAGAAAAGGACCCCCTGGAACAGATGGCGGAAAAATATCATCTCAATTATATCCGCCTGGAGGGGAACATCGGCGCAATGGTCAATGGCGCCGGTCTGGCCATGGCGACCATGGATATGATTAAAATGGCAGGGGCGGCGCCTGCCAATTTTCTCGATGTCGGCGGCGGAGCAAGCGAGGATATGATCACGAAAGGGGTTGAAATCATACTCAAGGACAGACGGGTCAAGGCCATCATGATCAATATCTTCGGCGGCATCCTGAGATGCGACGTCCTGGCACGGGGCGTGGTTGCAGCGGCAAGGAAAACAGGGATTCGGGTTCCCCTGATCGTGAGGATGGAAGGGACCAATGTGGAAGAGGGACGGGCGATTCTAAGGGACTCCGAGCTGAAATTTTTTGTAGCGAGAGATCTGGCAGAAGCGGCCGCTCTGGTGGCGAAGCAGGTCGCTTGAAAGGGATTCAGGAATTGAGGGATTCAGGGATTGAGGAACGGCAAGGCGCGATATTATGAGCATATTGGTCGATGAACATACCCGGGTCGTTGTGCAGGGCATTACAGGCCGGGAAGGGGCATTTCATACCCAGCGGATGCTGGAATACGGGACCGTGGTCGCCGCAGGGGTGACGCCCGGCAAGGGCGGCAATGAGGTTGAAGGGGTACCGGTATTCAACACGGTCAAACAGGCGATAGCGCAGGAGGGCGTCAATGTCTCCTGCATCTTCGTGCCTCCCCCGTTTGCAGCAGACGCCATCATTGAATCGGCCTCTGCAGGGCTGGATCTCATTGTATGCATCACCGAAGGCATCCCCGTACTCGACATGGTCAAGGTGGCCGGGGTCCTGCGGAATCGAACATCGGTCCTCATCGGGCCCAACTGTCCCGGCATTATCTCACCGGGAAAAACCAAGGTGGGGATTATGCCCGGCCCCATTCACACGCCCGGTCCCATGGCGGTCATATCCAGAAGCGGCACCCTGACCTACGAGGTTGTGGATCAGTTGACCCATATCGGCCTCGGCCAATCGACCTGTATCGGCATCGGGGGGGATCCCATCATCGGGACAACCTTTATAGACCACCTCAAACGATTCAAGGAAGACCCTGAAACCAAAGGGGTAGTCATGATTGGAGAAATCGGCGGCACCGCGGAGGAAGAGGCTGCTGATTACATTCGTGAAACGTTCGACAAGCCGGTTATCGCCTTCATCGCCGGGCTGACCGCCCCTCCAGGGAGGCGGATGGGGCATGCAGGGGCCATCATTTCGGGAGGTCAGGGCAGGGCCAAGGACAAAATCAAGGCCCTCCAGGCCGCCGGCATTACCGTGGCTCTGGATCTCGGGACCCTTGGCAAAACGGTCCAGGAAGTCATGGGAAAGGCTTGACACGAGCATTTGGCTGTCTTGACTCCGACTATTTCTGGTGTTATTATGATTAAGAATGGTCATAATAAACCGGAGCAGGAATCAGATGGAAAAGGTGCTGAGCATTACGGACCGGCTCAAAGACAGGAAACGAAAGGAACAGGTTGAGGAATATCGCGACAGATTTGAGGCCATACAGCGGGTCCTCCAATGCTCTGCGTGCCAGTACAAATGCGCCATGTGCAACCGACATATCGATCGCCCCGATCCATCGGATGCTCCGCCATCCTTGCCGACCGAATTCAGTCTATGTGAAAGCTGCCGTTCCGAATTTGAGGCATTTATAGAGGCATCCCAGGAAGGAACGGCCGAACCGGATGTCTTCTGGCACAACACGGAATGGATCGAACTCTGGACATGCTGGATCAATTACCAACGCTCGATTAATAATTTCAGAAATTCCTTTGATTTCAATAAATTGAACGAGTAAGTCAAGAAATAACATTAAAGGGCCAACCCCTGCTGGAACGATGAAAACAGGGGTTTCTCAGGTGGGAGGTAGCGCAATGTTTGGGATAGGCATGCCGGAATTGATCATTATTTTGATCATTATTCTGATCATTTTCGGGGCGGGCAAACTGCCTGAAATCGGCAGCGGTATCGGTAAAGGAATCAAGAATTTCAAGAAGGCGACCAACGAGGCCAAAGAAGAAATCCCCGCCCCCAAAGACACTGAAAACGACAAAAAACCCGAAGGCGAGGCATGATCGGGACTGAACGGCTCCCAGAAAATACGGATGCCATTGCCCTAAAAGGGAATATCGTCTTCCGGTACGTTTATCGGTTCTTCCATCGGAGGCTGCTGACCTTGGTAGTCTTCTCTTCCGTCTTTGGTCGGGGAATCCAGCATCTGCATTTCACGGGCCACCACCTTTGTTGAGTATCGCTTATTCCCATCCCTGTCTTCCCATGAATCTGTCTGGAGCCTCCCCTCTATATAAACCTGTTTCCCTTTACGCAGGTATTCCCCGCATATTTCTCCAAGACGTCTCCAGGCCTCAATTCGATGCCACTCCGTCTTCTCCCTTTTTTCACCCGTGTTTTTGTCTTTCCATTCCACGGATGTGGCGATCGGAAAAACAGCCACTGCCACGCCATCAGGGGTGTATTTAACCTCAGGATCTTTTCCCAGTCTGCCAACCAAGATCACCTTGTTGATTCCTGCCATCTCTCGGCCTCCTTGTTTCGGTTCAGGGAGTTGAAACTTCAATTGTGTCTTTCCGATTTTCATAGCATAATAAAGAGATCCAGGTCAAAGGCATTTATCAGAATGTTCGCCCTGTGGGGCTCAGCGTCTTTGTGTGTGGCAGTAAAAAACATACATTCCCTATTGACGGAAACGATCTAAAGGGTTAAGCTCCTGTTTCAAAAGAATATTTTACTTGCCTCGGCAACAACGCAATCCATCATCCGAATGTTTGAGGGTGACCTGCCGGGCCGCTCGACAGATGCCAAGGAGAACAGATGCTCAAGGTGATACCCCTGGGAGGGCTGGGAGAGATCGGCCTCAATATGATGGTTGTTGAGCAGGGCGCCGACCTCTTGGTCATCGATGCAGGACTCATGTTCCCGGATGACTATATGCCGGGCGTGGATCTCGTTATCCCTGATTTTACCTATCTGAAGGAAAATGAGGAGAAGATCAGGGGAATCATCCTCACCCATGGTCACGAAGATCATATCGGGGCCGTCCCCTTCTTTCTCAAACACTTCTCCGTCCCCGTATTTGGCACCGGCTTCACGCTGGGTCTCCTGGAAGAAAAACTCAAGGAGCATTATCTCATCAAAAAGGCCGATCTTCGTCGGATCAGACCGGGAGATGTCACCCGTCTCGGCCCATTCCAGGTGGAATACATCCGTGTCAACCACAGTATTGTAGACGGTGTGGGCCTTGCCATCGAAACATCCGAAGGGATACTCCTCCATTCGGGAGATTTCAGGATCGATCCCACGCCCGTGGACGCTCAATTCACGGATTTGATCCGTTTTGCCCATTTCGGGGAAAAGGGGGTGCTGGCTTTCTTTTCTGATTCCACCAATGCCGAAAAAGAGGGATACACACTCAGTGAGAAGGATGTCAAAAAGACGCTGGAAGACCTGTTTCAAACCTCCCGGGGGAGGCTGATCGTTGCCAGTTTTGCCTCCAATATCACCCGGATCCAGGAGGTGATATCGTTAGCCGACAAATTCCACCGAAAGGTGGTCTTTAACGGAAAAAGCATGATCACCAATGTGGGCATCGCAGTGCAGCAGGGATTTATCCACCTGCCCGAGGATATTGAAATCAGCGAAAACCAGATCGGGCGGTTCCCGGACGAGAAGATTGTGGTCATTACCACCGGGAGCCAGGGAGAGCCCATGTCCGCCCTGACCCGAATGGCCCAGCGCAGGCACAAGGGAATTCAGATAAAGAGCGGCGACACCATCATCCTTTCATCGAGGTTCATACCCGGCAATGAAAAGGCCATCACCTCCGTTATCAACAGGCTTTACCGTTTAGGGGCGGATGTGGTCTATGAAAAGGTCTCTGACATTCATACCTCCGGACATGCCAAGAGGGAAGAGCTGAAATGCATGCTGAGCCTGGTAAAACCAACGTTTTTTGTGCCCATCCATGGTGAATACCGGCACATGGTAAAACACGCCCAGATCGCCCTGCAGATGGGCATGGCCGACGACCACGTCCTGATTGCCGAAGATGGAGACGTCATCTCTTTTGAGGACGGCAGGATGCAGCGGGACGGTCCTGTGACCTCAGGCAGGATCCTTGTGGATGGGAAAGGGGTCGGTGATATCGGCGACATCGTCCTGAAAGAGAGGATAAAACTGAGCAGACATGGGATGGTGCTGATCCTCCTGGTAGTGGACGCAGAAACAGGGGAGACCATTTATGGACCGGAAATCATCTCGCGGGGCTTTGTATTTGAGGAGCAAGGGCGATTTATCCTTGAAGACGCCGAATGTATCGTGTTAGAGGTGCTTGACGAACTGGAGCGGCCCTCTCCGATGGATTGCGCCACGGTGGAATCGGAAATTGGGAGGAGACTGAAACGATTTTTCTATAATGTGATCGAACGAAGCCCTCTGATAACACCGGTCATCATTGCTGTTTAGGATTTCCTGACCGAAAAACCGGGTTTTCGGTCGGGCACTATTTAGGAGACAACCACCAACAGGTTGAAAAGCCCGTGGAGAAGAAATGTAACCTTGAACCCCTGAACCCCTGGCCCAGACCGATGAGGGGAACTGCCGTTGATAGGCGTCGTCCAAGCCTACGATTACGCATGGCCCGAATTCTCCAACGAGTCGCACCAGGGCGGGCTTTGAACCTCTGAACCCGTGAACGGTTACAAATGAAGCAGAGAAAGATCCAGTCGAACAAGCCCAATGCCAAAAGTCAAACGGACAGACCGGCGCACCCCCTGAAAAAGGAGATCGCAGGGCTTGCCCTACTCCTTCTGACCATTCTTTTCGCCGGGAGTCTCCTGTCCTATCATCCCGAGGACAGGCTGTTCTGGAATGTCACCGGCACGGTGGGCAAGGCCAACAACCTCTTCGGGGCCGTCGGCTCTCATTTGGCCGGGAGCCTGTTTGACCTGGTCGGGTTCTCCTCTTTCTGGCTGGCAATCGCGCTCTTTGCCCTCGCCTTCATGACGTTCCGAGGTCGCACCCTCGCATCCCCCTTCCTGAACCTCATTACCATCGTCGCCATGGTCTCCTCATTTTCCGCCATTCTAACTCTCCAGTTCCCCAGCAACGTAGCCTTCCGGGGAGGAACCATGGCCGCAGGCGGTCTGGTGGGGCTCCATCTGGCCGGATGGATCAAAGGCGTTCTGAATCATTTCGGGGCCTATGTCTTTCTCGGAACCATGTTCCTCGTGTCACTCATGCTGGTCACCCACCTCTCCCTGGGCCGGCTTATTTCAAGACTGGCGGTCTCGATAATTGACGTTCTGACACGGCTCAGAGATCTGGTGACCATAATAAGGGAACGAAAGAGGCGCACCCAAAAATCCAAGCTGGCGCACCAGAAGATCAAATCAAGGCCGAAGGTCACGATTGTAGACCCCAAACCGACAACGGATACGCCTCCACAGCAGGAAGAGTTTCCATTCATGAAGGTTGCCGGAGAATTCAGACTCCCCTCTCTCGACTTGCTGAGAGATCCCCCGGAGCAGAAAAATATCCATGTTCAGAGGGAAACGCTCGAGATGAACGCCCGTCGTCTCGAAAGAAAGCTCGCAGATTTCGGCGTTGAGGGAGAGGTCGTTGAAATACTCCCGGGACCCGTCATTACCATGTATGAGTACAAGCCTGCCCCTGGAGTCAAGATCAGCAAGGTGGCCAACCTCTCCGATGACCTGGCCCTGACCCTCAGGGCCCAGAGCATTCGGATTGTAGCCCCCATACCGGGCAAGGCCGCCATCGGCATCGAAATCCCCAACAACCAGCGGGAAGTGGTCTATCTGAAAGAGATCCTCTCCAGCGCCACCTACAAGAATTCCAAACACAAGCTCGCCATCGCCCTGGGCAAGGACATCACGGGGGCTGCTGTGGTTGCGGATCTGACCAAGATGCCGCATCTTTTGGTGGCTGGGGCCACCGGCACCGGAAAGAGCGTTTCCATCAATACCATGATCGAGAGCCTCCTCTTCAAGGTCTCTCCGGACATGGTCCGATTCCTCATGAT
>JAWOIH010000111.1:0-3924 GCA_046484725.1 Candidatus Desulfacyla sp.
CATTGCCATCTGTGTTTCATGAAACAACCTCCTTTGCGCGCTTACGTCCCGTGTCACTATGTTGAGACAGACCTACTGCAATCGACACTTGGCCTCATGTGCACTCCAGACTCCTGACATCAGGCCCCTCAGCCCACTTCCGGCGCTTCCATCTCCTTCCGCCCCCGTTCCCTGAGCCTTTCCAGGACCACATAGAGGACCGGCACCAGGACCAGACTCAGAAAGGTAGAGGCGAGCATCCCGCCGAACACCGCCGTTCCCAGGGAGTGTCGGCTGGCGGCGCCGGCACCCGTGGCCGCCACCATGGGGACCACCCCGAGGATAAAGGAAAAGGCGGTCATCAAGATGGGGCGCAGGCGTTCCCGCGAGGCGTGAACCGCCGCCTCCACGATGGACATGCCCCGCACCCTCAGTTCACGGGCGAATTCCACAATCAGGATGGCGTTCTTGCTGGCCAGGCCGATGAGCATCACCAGGCCGATCTGGCAATAGACGTCATTGGCGATGCCGCGAACGTGCTGGGCTACAAGGGCCCCTAAAATGGCTAAGGGGACCGCCAGCATGACCATGAAGGGCATGACCCAGCTCTCGTACTGGGCCGCCAGAAACAGAAACGCAAAGATCAGGGCCAGGGAAAAGATATAGGGGGCCATGCCGCCTGCCTTGATCTCCTGATAGGCCGTGCCGGTCCATTCGAACCCATATTTGCTGGTCAGGTTTTCGGCGGACAAGGCCTCCATGGCCTTTATGGCATCGCCCGTACTATAGCCCGGCGCATTGCCGCCGTAAAGGGAAACCGTGCGGTACAGGTTATAATGTTTGATACTCTGGACCCCTCGAATCTGTTTGACCTTGACCAAGGCGCTCAGGGGCACCATATTGCCGTCCGCAGCCCTCACATAAAGCTTCGCAATATCCTCCCGTTTGGCCCGGTAGGCGTCTTCCGCCTGAATAAACACCCGGTATACGCGTCCGAATTTGTTAAAGTCGTTGACGTACATGGACCCCAAAAACGTCTGGAGGGTGGTGAAGACGTCGGAGATGGAGACCTGAAGGCTCTTGGCCTTGGTGCGGTCCAGCTCCACATAGAACTGGGGATAGTTGACCTCGAAGGTGGTGCTCAGGGGCGTCAGGGCAGGTTGATTCCGGCCCTCTTCAATCAGTTTTCCGGCCAGGTCTCGAAGCTCCGTCAGGCTCCCTCCCGTGAGGTCCTGCAGTTCGTATTCAAACCCGCCGGTCGTGCTGAGCCCTTCGATAGGGGGCGGGGGAAAGGGTATGACGATCGCCTCGTTGATTCCCTGGGTCCGGGCCATAAAGCCCCCCATAACGCCCTCAAGGCTCAATTCAGGGGTCTTCCTCTCATCCCATGGATCAAGCATCACAAAGGCGGCCGCCGATGACGGGTCCATGGCCGAGTTAAGCAGATTATAACCGCCGATCATGACGACGTCTTGGACCCCCGGCGTCTTTTCGAGGGCCTCTTCCACCTTGCTGCACACGGCGCCGGTCCTGGGCAGGGATGTCCCTTCAGGGGCCTGGATCATAACCATGAAATACCCCTGGTCCTCGGCCGGAACAAACCCCGTCGGCACGATCTTGAACATGGAATAGGTGGCAAGAAAGAGGGCTGCAAACACCAGGAGCATCACCACCCATGCCCGGATAAACCATCTAACCCCTTTCAGGTACCGGCCTCGGGACCATTCAAAGGCCTGGTTGAACTTTCGGAAAAACCAGATCTGCTTTTTGGAGGTGGGTCGCAGCAGGGCCGCGCACAGGGCCGGGCTGAGGGTCAGTGCGTTGATGGACGATATGCCCACGGAAAAGGCGATGGTGAGGGCAAACTGGCGATAGAGCTGGCCGGTGATGCCGGGCATGAAGGCCACAGGCACAAAGACCGACATGAGAACCAGGGTGGTGGCGATCACCGGACCGGTCACCTCCCGCATGGCCTCCTTGGTGGCCTCCTTGGGCCCCATGCCCTTTTCATCGATGCAGCGGGAGGCGTTTTCCACCACTACGATGGCGTCGTCCACCACGATGCCGATGGCCAGTACCAGCCCGAACAGGGTCAGGGTGTTGATGGAGAACCCGAATGCCTTGAGCACCGCAAAGGTCCCCACAAGGGACACGGGAATGGCGATGGCGGGAATCAGGGTGGCCCGCCAATTCTGAAGAAAAATAAAGACCACCAGAAATACCAGGAGCATGGCCTCTACCAGCGTCTTGAGGACCTCCTTGATGGATTCCTTCACAAAAAGCGTGGTATCGTAGCTGACCGCGTATTTGAGCCCCTGCGGGAATCGTTCGGACAGCCGTTCCATGTTGGCATACACCTCATTGGCCACCTGTAGGGCGTTGGCGCCGGGCAATTGAAACACGCCGATACAGGCGGCCTTGCCGCTGTTGAGGTGCGCAAACCAGCCATAGTTTTCGGCCCCCAATTCCACACGGCCCACATCCTTGACCCGCACCACGGAACCGTCCGGCCGGGTTCGAATAATAATATCCTCAAACTCCTCGGGCGAAGACAATCGGCCCAGGGTGTTGATGGAATAGGTGAATGTCTGACCCGGGGGCGCGGGCGGATCGCCGATCTTTCCCGCGGCCACCTGGACGTTCTGTTCCTGGACGGCCGCGATGACGTCCATGGCCGTCATCTCCATGCCGGTCAGCTTGTCCGGATTGAGCCACAACCGCATGGCGTATTTTTTTTCGCCGAAGATCTGAACATCCCCCACGCCGGGAAGCCGTTTCAGGGTGTCCACCACGTTGATGGCGGCAAAGTTGCTTAAAAACAGTTCGTCAAGGGTGTTGTCCGGCGAATACAGGGAGATGATGGCCACAAAATCGGGAGATTGCTTCTGGGTGGTGATGCCGTACTTGCGCACATCCTCTGGAACCTGGGGCTGGGCCATGGTCACCCGGTTCTGGACGTCCACGGCCGCGATATCGACATCATAGCCCACGTCAAAGGTGACGGTGATATTGCTGGTGCCGTCGTTGGAGCTGACGGAAGACATGTAGATCATCCCTTCCACGCCGTTGATCTGCTCCTCTATGGGGGTGGTGACGGTCTGCTCCACCACCTCCGCGTTGGCGCCTGTGTAGGTGGCCTTGACCTGCACCGTCGGCGGCGTGATCTCGGGGAACTGTGCGATGGGAAGGAGGCCGATGCAGACAGCGCCGGCCAGCGAGATCACAATGGAGATCACGCTTGCAAAAATGGGTCGGTCAATAAAAAAATCGACAAACATAGGGCTTCGTTAAGGGGCCTCGCTCACTTTTTGGAGGTGCATGGCCCGCGGGTTCCTTTTTCCGCATCCGTTTGGGTTTCCGCCGCCGACCTGCCGGGATCGGTTGTGGAAGCAGGCGGTTTGTCGTCTGCAAGGAGCTCCGTTTCATCGGTTTCTTCTTGATTTCCCGCTTCGACCTCCCGGGCCTGGACCGCCATGCCCGGCCTGACCATCTGCAGGCCGTCCGTAATGACCAGTTCCCCCTCCTTCAGACCTTTCCAGACGATCTTTCGGTGATCGTAGAGGAATCCAATCTGGACCGACCGCTTTTCCACCGTATTGTCCTTGCCCACCACATAGACATACATGCCGGTCTGATCCTCGGAGATGGCCTTCTCCGTAATCAGGGGCGTGTCCGGCACCTCACATAGAAAAAGCCTGGCCTGCACATAGATGCCCGGCAGCAGCTTCTTTTCAGGATTCGGGATGACGGCCCGCATGTTGATGGTATTGGCCGCAGGATCAGCCGTGTTGTCGATAAAATCCACTTTTCCCGGGTACGCATAGGTACTCCCCTCGGGGTTGAGGCGGGGCGGATGGCGTATCTGGCGGGCCGCATGGAGAAGCGGGTGCAGGCCTCACCGAGCAGCCCGACCACCGGTATCGTGCGGTGAGCGCAGAGCTTCGC
>JAWOIH010000241.1:0-2658 GCA_046484725.1 Candidatus Desulfacyla sp.
CGGGACGGGGAGCGAGTCCCTGGAGACCATTATTGAGGAGGCGGGCAAGGATATCTATGAGCTGTCTTCCGAGGGGATCGAGGATGCGGATCATCTGAGAGACCTTGCTTCAGAGGCCCCCATTATCAGGCTGGTGAACCGGCTGATCTTCAATGCGGTGGAACAGCGTGCCAGCGACATCCACTTCGAGCCCTTTGAAAATGAATTCAAGGCACGTTACCGCATTGACGGCGTCCTGCACGATGTGGAAGCGCCTCCCAAGAGGCTCCAGGCGGCCATCATCTCCAGGGTCAAGATCATGGCCAAGCTGGATATCGCGGAGCGGCGTCTGCCACAGGATGGGCGGATCAAACTCAAGATCGCCGATAAGGAGATCGATTTCAGGATCTCAACCATTCCCACGCTCTTCGGAGAAAGCGTGGTCATGAGAATCCTGGACCGGGATACATTGATTTTGGATTTGGAGAGGCTCGGGTTTCCGAATGATATTTTTGAGGAGTATATGGAATTGATATCACAGCCTTACGGAATGATCCTGGTGACAGGCCCCACAGGGAGCGGGAAGACCTCCACGCTCTATACCACCCTTGCCAAGATCAACTCGCCGGAAAACAAGATCATTACCCTGGAGGAGCCGGTTGAATACCAGCTAAGGGGGGTTAACCAGATACAGGTCACGCCCAAGATCGGCCTGACCTTTGCGAACGGTCTTCGGTCCATTGTCCGGCAGGACCCCGACATCATCTTGGTGGGGGAGATCAGGGACCGGGAGACCGCTGAGATTGCCATTCAATCGGCCTTGACCGGCCACCTCCTTTTCAGCACCCTTCATACCAACGATGCGGCAGGGGCCGTCTCCCGGCTTCTTGAGATGGGCGTGGAAAGTTTTCTCTTAAGTTCAACCCTGTTGGGGGTTTTGGCCCAGCGTCTGGTGCGGGTGATCTGCCCGGATTGCAAAGAACGGGTGGTGCCGGAAGAGCGGCTGTTGAAATCCATGGGCCTGGGTCCTGAGGAGATGGAAGGGATCGAGCTTTTTGCGGGGAGGGGGTGTGAGACGTGCATGTCCACCGGTTTTAGGGGACGCACCGCCATTTTTGAATATTTGCCTGTGGATGGCGAGATCAGAAAACTGATCACGAATCGGGCGACGACAGAGGACATAAAGGCCCTGGCCTTACAGAAGGGGCTGGTGACCCTGCGTCAGGACGGGTGGCGCAAGGTCAGACAGGGGATCACCACCATCTCGGAGGTGTTGAGGGTTACCCTCGCGAATTAGGATGCCGGCATATTTCTACAAGGCGACCGACAGTTCGGGGAAGATCTTTGACGGGAGCCTCGAAGCAGAAGAAGAAAAGGGGGTCGTATCCGAACTTCACAGGATGGGGCTTATCCCGATCCGGATAACCCGTCAAAAGGGAAGGGCCAACTCCCTCAATGCCGATGTATCAAGGTTTTTTGGGTCGGTGTTCAAAGGGGTATCGTCCAAGGATGTCATGATCCTTACGCAGGACCTTGCCACCCTGCTGGAAGCGGGCCTTCCGGTGGACAGGGCGCTGTCCATTCTGATCGGTTCTGCGGAAAAGGAATCGGTCCGGGAGGTGGTGGGAGCTATCCTCAAGACGGTACAGGGAGGCGGTTACCTCTCAGACGGCCTGTCCAGGCATCCCAAGCTCTTCTCTATCCTGTATGTGAACACGGTCAGGGCGGGGGAGGCGGGCGGCGTATTGGAGACGGTCCTGGTTCGTTTGGGCGAGTTTCTGGAGAATTCCCAAGATTTAATCGACTATTTGAAATCGGCCCTTGTCTATCCGCTGTTTCTGGTCTTTGTGGGAGGGATTTCCATTATCGTGCTCTTGACCTTTGTGATTCCCAAATTCGCTGTTATTTTCTCCGACATGGGCCAGACTCTCCCCCTGAGCACGCGGTTTCTGCTGGGACTCAGCGACATGCTGCGCAGCTACTGGTGGCTTCTCCTTGGGGGAATGGGCGGAGGGTATTTCCTCATCAGGCGCTATCTGAGATCGCCTGCCGGCCGGTTGCGGTTTGATGAAAAGAAACTGAGTTTTCCGGTGACACGGGACCTGGTAAGGAAGGTTGAGGTGGCCCGTTTTGCCAGGACCCTGGGGACCCTGACAAAAAGCGGCGTGCCCATTCTCCAGGCCCTCCGTCTGGTGAAGGATGTCATGAACAACCGGGTGATTGCCGGCGCCATGGATACGGTTTACAACCGGGTGAAAGAGGGGGACCGCCTCTCCAAGCCACTGAGCGACAGCGGCCTATTCCCCTCTCTGGCCATCCAGATGATCACGGTGGGAGAAGAGACCGGCAGGCTGGACGCCATGCTGTTGAAGGTGGCGGAAAACTACGACAAGGCGGTAAAGAACACGGTCAAAAGACTGATCAGTTTTCTGGAGCCTGCCATGATTCTCGTTATGGGCCTGGTGGTAGGATTCATCGTCATCTCCATGCTCATGGCCATATTCAGTGTGAATGAGATGCCGTTTTGATCTCACACAAAGGCACGAAGAACACAAAGAAAAGGACACCAAATGCATATGCTTATATCATCTCCGTGTCTCTGCGTCTCTGTGTGAGAATTCTTTGGTTCCGGTGTGTCCGGCGGTGACGTCAAAATGTGTTGAAATGCTTTGTTTGAGG
>JAWOIH010000269.1:0-4985 GCA_046484725.1 Candidatus Desulfacyla sp.
TATGGAATGCGGTGACCAACGCCGGCGGAGCCGTATACGAAGCAACCGAGGCTCAGGGCGTGCTCGACTGCATCTGGATTTCGTCGTGGAACAATCTCGCAACTCCCTGGCCAGCCTGGGTCAACAATCTCGGCGGAAACAGTGCGAATATGATGTATGCCATCTACAACGCCATCTTTTCGGGGGTTATCTACAAGGACAAATTCGTGAACAATTCGCCGCTTCCCACAACGGGGGTATGGACGGGGTACGTGCCGCGCATCAAGGGCGTAGACACCTACAATTTCGAGATTCTGGTCGAGGGGGCCCCGGTAACGGGTGGACTTGGCGGGCTTCTGACCGGACAGGATATGATCACCCTGCAGGACGATCGCCGAACGGCCGGTGATCTGGTGAATCCGTACTATCTGGAACTGATGCGCACACAGGAGGTCACCCCCGCCTATCTGTATCCCTCTGCGGACATGTGGGCGTTTAAAGGAACCACCGGTGATCCGCCGCAATTGGGAATTCAATCAGGCGCGCTGGGTCCCGGGGACTTCGGTGACAACGCCACGCTCGACTGGTATCTCGGCGGAGGCGGAGGCCAGACGCAGCACCACCTTTACGTGAGCAGTGACACCGAAAACAAGTGCGGAGTCAAGACACCCTGCGATACCACCATTCAGACGGCCGTTGACGCAGCCATCACCGGATCATCCATATTCATAGCGGGCGGGAACTACTCGGAAACCGTTACCGTGAAAGGATCCAAGGCGCTGACCTTTAATGGAAACTGGGATCAGACATTTGAAAACCAAAATGGCAACACGGTGTTGACCCAGGCCCCCGGCGTGGAACAGGGTTCGTCTTTGACGCTGCAGGAATTACATATCACGCCGTGATGCGTAACGTGATCCGTGTCATGGTGGTGTCTGTACGTCTGAAGGCGCACCCGCCGGTGTCCGTTGTGAGGTGGAAATACCCGGCAAGGAACACAGACGATCGAAGGCGGTGAACCGATACCATGCCGCCTCAATGCATACGATATGATGTGTCTCTTTAATCATTGACTTACCATCATCCCTTTGTCATATTGATATCGACATTCAAATCAACTGACGACGACAATCCCTTTGCCATTTTGCACACTTGAGTGGGAGCCGTTCGATTCGTTGCCTCCTAAAGAATACAGACGGACCAATTGAGATAAGTCATGCCCCTGACAGCCGCCCAGATGTCCTTTACGTTTCCAACGGGTGAAAAAGAAGATGCCGATTTGCCGGTTTTCAACGACCCGGCATTCATGGACAACCGGACAGCCCCGGTTCATCGCTGGGTGCCGTGGATCGCCGGCTTTTCCGGGGCATTTGTAGACTCGGTCTTGTCCTCGGGCCTCAACAACAAAAAAAACAGCGGCGTTGTGCTCGATCCTTTCGCCGGCGTGGGTACAACGTTGTTGCAGGCTGCCCTCAGAGGGTACAGAGTCGCAGGCTTCGAGATCAACCCGTACGCAGCCTTAGCCGCCAATGTCAAATTAAAGGCGTTACAGATCGATACGGGCGAACTGGATGCGGCCATCACCCAGATGAAGACCGACGCCCCCAGGTGGCAGAACGGGCACGCTGACCCCTCCTTCGCACCCCCGGGGTTTCGTTCGCGTATTCCTTTTTTCAGCCCAACGATAGAAAACCAGGTATATCATGCGCTTGGTTTCATTTCTAAAATCCCGGATCAAGCGGTGCGGGATTTGTTCCGGGTTGCATTCGGTTCAGTAATGGTTTCCTTCAGCAACTACACTTACGAGCCCTCGCTGTCGACGCGTCCAGGCGCCGGCAAACCCAGGATAGACAATGCGGATGTAGCCGGAACGCTTCTCGCTAAGCTAAGGCAAATGAGATCGGACATCGATTGGTTGCGAGAACATGCCGGCAAGAAGGGAATCGGCGAAGGAACTGTTTTTCATGACGATTTCTTTGAGCGAAACCACCGTCTGGAAGACGGGTCTGTTCATCTGCTGGTGACCTCGCCCCCCTACCTCAACAACTATCACTATGCACGAAACACGCGCCCACAACTTTACTGGCTTGGTCTCATTTCCTCACCCGGGGAACAGAAAATTCTCGAGGAGAAGAATTTCGGAACGTTCTGGCAGATTGCCCGTGCAAAGGCCCCAATTGGGCTCAATTTTGAGCATCGTGAGATTGAAGGCATCCTCTCCCGGCTTCGAGAACTGAATACGGAAAAAGGAGATTATGGCGGCCTCGGGTGGGCCAACTATGCTGCATCCTATTTCAATGATTGTGAGCGGTTTGTAAGCGCCGCCCGACGATGCCTGACAAAAGGGGGAACCGGCGTGATCGTTGTGGGGAATTCCATTTTACAGGGCATCAATATAAGGGTTCAGGATTTTCTCGGAGACATAGCAGAAATGTGCGGCCTGAAACTGGAAGGGATCTATCGTCTTCGTAATAAGCGTGTGGGAGATTCCATCACCGGGTCATCGGTTCGCGGTACGGCGAGCAAAGCGAGACTGGATGAATCGGCAGTCGTTGTACGAAAACCGTGAGGCCATTTTGAGAGAAGAAGCCCCTTTGAATCCCCTTGACAAGCTGAACCTCGGGATCGCTGTTCGAGATGCACTCCTGAAACGTCCGGTGGCCCTACTCCCTCCTGAACGGTTCAAAGGGGCAGGGGTCTATGCCCTCTACTATTTTGGAAGATTCGAGCCGTACAAAACACTGTCAATCGCCAACCAGGAAAATAGATGGACCTTGCCGATATATGTGGGCGAGGCGGTGCCCCCCGGGTCGCGAAAAGGCGGATACGGCCTCGGTGCCGATCCGGGGGATGTGCTCTGGAGAAGGCTGTGGGAGCATTGCAAGTCCATCGAACAGGCCGACAACTTGGAAATAGAGGATTTCCGTTGCCGGTATCTGGTCGTCGATGACATCTGGATTCCACTTGGAGAAAGCCTTCTCATCGAAACCTTCAATCCGCTTTGGAACCGGGTCTTGGACGGTTTCGGCAACCACGATCCGGGAAAAGGGAGATACAACCAAGCGCGGTCGGCCTGGGACGTTGTTCATCCTGGTCGGCAGTGGGCCTACAGGTGCGCTGAAAAGCCCAAAAAGGCGGAAGACTACCTCCAAGAACTAACTGCTTTTATTGAAAAAATAGGCCTGGATTTCTGAGCTTGGCGAAGCGCAATCCCCTGGGCCCTGAGGTTGGAGAACGACACTGTCTCCAGATCCCGTGGCTATTTCAGCGCAATATCCATATCCATCGGACCCATGGGGGTATCGATGGTGCGGGATCTCACCCACCGAAATCCGCATCGCAGGGCCGCATCGGCCACCGCGCCCTGATCCAGGGAAAAATCGACCCCTGTCGTGAGCTGGTCCGCCAGATGGCCCAGCATGGTGTCGGGCTTAGTGTGCTCGTGGGTCATGCCGTCCTGGAAGCTGACGAAATAGCCACCCGGCTTGACGGCCTTATGGATCTTCTGGATCAAGGCATCCAGGTTCCATTTGGCGAAATTGAGGGTGGAACTGGCCCATATGAGGTCGTAATCTTGCCCGATGTCATCGGTCATGTAGTCGCCGGCCACAACGGTCACCCGATCGGCCATGTCATATCTTTCAATGAAGGACCTGGCCACCTCCACCACCTCCGGGCGATCATAGACGATCCCTTTCATGGTAGGGTGATCGCTTACGATATAGAGGGCGAACATGCCGTGCCCGCCCCCCAGGTCCAGCATTCTCTTGAAGTCTGAGAATCCGGGCAGACCCGAGAGAATTCCGGCGACCTTCTTGCCCAGGGCTCCCATGACCCAGGCAGCGCTGGCGCGGGTGAGTTCGGCCCAGAGCCCTTCCGAAGTGAAATCCCTTTTTGCCCCCTCGCCGGCCGGTCCTTCTTTGACAAGACGGGTCAACTCGTTCAGTGGATTGACGCTACGCATTTCGATCATCTGAAACAGGGCGCCCACATAGGTGGGGGACCCCTCTGTAAGAAAGGCCTGAGAGATGGGTAGGTTTCGATACAGGCCGTTCTTCTTTTCGATCAGATCGATGGTGGCCAGGGCATCCAGAAGACGCCGAGCATTTTCAGGATGGGTGCCAAGATCCCGGGCCATGTCCTCTGCTGAACGGAACGTGGTCAGGGCAGTGAAGATCTTGAGTTCAATCCCCGTCATCATCAACCTGGCCTTCACCGGCCCCATGAGGATTTGAAACAGATCGCCGTAATCCATGGATGTTTCGGGCAGACTCGTCACGTTTTCTTCCTCCCTCTTACACATACAACGTTGGTTTCCTTTTGAATCAGCCTCGACTCTTCCACCTGGAACCCGGCAACTTCCAGGAATTGAGCCACATCATCCGGGCTTACGATGCGGTTTTCTCTGGGCGGCAGGCCAAACTTCCTCAAATAGCGTCTCCCCATGGCAAGTTTTGACCAGAAGGGCATGCCGCAGGAGGTGGCGTCTGCCACCAAAATGCGTCCTCCAGGTTTGAGGACCCGCCGGCTTTCGCTCAATGCCCTCATCGGCTGCCCAAGGATGTGAATGACGTTTCCCAAAAAGACCACATCAAAGGTGCCGTCGGGAAAGGTGGTCCGATAGCAGTCTTCCATCTGAACGACCACATTGGCGAACGGCGACATCTTTCCCTTTGCCACATCCAGCATTTCCGATGCGGCTTCCGTTGCCGTGAGATGTCGGGCCTTTTGAGCGACAGCCTCGGAAAACTGCCCGGTCCCGCAGCCCAGCTCCAGAACATCGTCGGTCTCCTGCAATTGGTTTAACAGCCAGGCCTTTGTCTCTCGCTGGGTGCCTTCACCGACCACATAGGCCGTCGCCGCATCATATGTGGCTGCTGTATTGGCCCAGTATAGGTGTTCTTTCTTGTCTTTCTTCATCCTGCTACCCAAACAGCAACGCGGCACAATATTTCTTCAAAAAGGGCAACCACGCCTTATTTGTAATTATCATTACCTTCATGCCT
>JAWOIH010000275.1:0-8383 GCA_046484725.1 Candidatus Desulfacyla sp.
CATCGGAGCTGGACCCTGCCATGGTCAGGGAACTCGTGGCGTCGGGCGTTGAACTGGAGCTTGGCGGGCACCGGAAAGATACTTTTTTAAACGCAGATACGATTGTCGTCAGCCCGGGCGTACCTCACGATACCCCTCTGATCCGTTCGACGATGAAGAAGAACATCCCGGTGATCGGCGAAATGGAGTTGGCGAGCCGCGTCATCAACACCCCCATCATCGCGGTGACCGGCACCAACGGCAAGACCACGGTGACTGCACTGGTGGGCGAGCTGCTGAAAAATGCGGGTCTGAAGGTCTTTGTGGGGGGCAACATCGGCACGCCGCTCATGGCCTATGCCGCCGGAAAACAGGAGGCGGACTACCTGGTAGCGGAGGTCAGCAGTTTTCAGTTGGATACCATTCAAACCTTCTGCCCCTTCGTTTCCATCATCCTGAACATCACTCCCGATCATCTGGACCGGTATGCGGATATGGAGGCCTATGCTCGATCAAAGCTGAGGATCTATGAGAATCAAGGCCCCGGGCACTACCTGATCCTCAACGACGATGACCGGAGGCTTTCCTCACTGCACCCCGACTCCGGGGTGACCCTCCTTCGATACGGCTTTGGTCAGAGGCCGGAGGTAAACGCCTTTTTGGAAGGGGGGACGGTGAGGGCCGGACTGACCGGCGAACCGACGCACGCCTTTTCCCTGGACCGCTTCGCCCCGCCCGGATCTCACAACCAGGAGAATCTCCTGGCGGTCGTCCTGGCCGGCATGGTTATCGGGATCGATGCCAGGGTCATCCAGGACACCATCGACCGGTTCAAGGGCCTTCCCCACAGGATCGAGTACGTGGGCGAGGTGGGCGGAATCCGGTTTTACAATGACTCAAAGGCCACCAATGTGGATGCGGCCAGGAGGGCGATTGCCAGTTTTGATGATCCCCTGATACTGATTGCAGGGGGACGCCACAAGGGCGCGGATTACGGGCCCTTGGTGGGGAGGGAGCAGGGAGCAGGGAGCAGGGAGCGGGGGAGGCTGAAAGGCGCTGTCTTTTTAGGGGAGGCCGGGGGACTGCTGGCGGAGGCGTTTGAGGGCACCGTCCCCTACGACATGGCCGGTCACATGGAGGAGGCCGTGGCAACGGCCTTTTCCATGGCAGAGCCGGGCGATGTGGTTCTCCTGGCCCCGGCATGTTCCAGTTTTGATATGTTTTCGGATTACCGGCAGAGAGGCGACATGTTCAAGGCCGCAGTGAAGGGGCTTATGCATGGCTGAAAAAAAGGTTTCAGACTCGGGATACGACTACATGATTTTGATTCCGGCCATCCTTCTGATCACCCTGGGTCTGATCGCCGTCTACAGCGCCAGCTCCAATCTGGCGGAACACCGTCTGGGCGACAGCTACTACTACCTCAAGAAACAGGTCCTGTTCTGCATGATCGGGGTGGGCCTGATGGTTGCGGCACGATATATCCCCTGTACCCTGTACGGGAAACTGGTCTACCCGCTGCTCTTGGTCAGCGTCTCCCTCCTGGCCCTCCTATGGGTCCCGGGCCTGGGCCGAAAGGTGGGCGGCGCATGCAGGTGGATAGGGTTCGGAGGCGTTTCATTCCAGCCCTCTGAGCTGGCAAAGTTCTCGTTGGCCGTGTTTATGGCCTACTCCATGTCCAAGAAAGGGAAAGACATGGGGACATTTTCAAGGGGTCTCCTGCCGCATCTCTTCGTTGCCGGGCTGTTCATGGGGCTAATCCTCCTCCAGCCGGACCTGGGATCGGCGGTGATTATCGGCGGGTGGATCCTGATTGCCCTGTTTGTAGGAGGGGTAAGGATGTATCAGCTCTTTTCCATCCTGTTGCTCTCCACGCCGGTCCTTATCTGGCTGGTCTGGCAGGCGGATTATCGCGTCAAGCGGTGGCTGGCCTTCCTGAACCCGTGGGAAGATCCCAGGGGCATCGGTTTCCAGATCATACATTCCTTCCTGGCCTTTGGGTCCGGGGGCGTTTTCGGGGCGGGCCTGGGCAACAGCAAGCAGAAACTCTTTTATCTGCCGGAAGCCCATACCGATTTTGCCCTCTCCATTATCGGAGAAGAGCTGGGCCTCGTGGGGGTCTCGGCCGTTATCGCCCTGTTCGGGTTACTCATCGCAGGGGGAATACGCGCGGCACTCAAGGCCAAGGACCTCTACAGTTCCTATCTGGCGGTCGGTCTGACCTCGTTTATAGGGCTCCAGGTGCTCATCAATATGGGTGTTGTCATGGGTCTCCTCCCCACAAAGGGGTTGACCCTCCCCCTCATCAGCTATGGCGGTTCGTCTCTGTTGATTACCCTGGCGAGCATCGGGGTGCTGTTGAATATTTCGGCGAGGAGCTGACGATAGAGGAAAGGGATGAACGTTCAACATCCAACATCGAATTTCCAGCGTCCAATGGGGAAAGGGGAATGATGCCGGAATTCCGCCTGATCATCGCCGGGGGAGGCACAGGGGGGCATCTCTTTCCCGGGATCGCGGTGGCGAGGGCCTTGAAAACGCGGATGCGGGACGCCGAGGTCCTATTTGTGGTGGGTCGGAGGAGGATGGAGACGGATATCCTCTCGGGCACCGGGTTTGAGGCCGTCTCCATCGATGTGGAAGGGATCAAGGGGCGGGGCTGGAAAAAGGGCCTTCCAGTGCTCTTTAAACTGCCCGAGAGCATCTTCCAGTCGGCCGCCATTATTCGACGGTTTTCGCCCTCCGTCGCCCTTGGCGTGGGGGGGTATTCGGCGGGGCCGTTCTGTACTGCCGCCAAATGGATGGGGATCCCTACGGCGATCCATGAGCAGAATTCCTATCCGGGGGTGACGAATCGACTCCTCTCCAAGATTGTGGACCGCGTCTTTATCTCATTCGAGGAAAGCAGGTCCTGTTTCAAAAAAAGAGAGGCGATCCTTACGGGCAATCCGGTGCGGAAAGAGTTTTTTCTGCCCCGTCCGGCCCGGACTGAAGGGGATGATGACTTCACGGTCCTGGTGGTGGGGGGGAGCCAGGGGGCTCAGGCCATCAACCGTGTTTTTGCCGAGGCCCTCCACCATCTGAAAGAGAAGAGCAGACAGATTGCGGTGATTCACCAGACCGGAACAATGGACTACGAGCGGGTTGTGGAGGATTACCGGAACAGGGGACTTGAGGGGGAGATCGGACCGTTCATCGCCGATATGGCCACGGCCTGCAGTCGGGCGGACATGGTGGTGAGCCGGGCGGGGGCCAGCACGATTTTCGAACTGGCCGCATTGGGGAAGCCCTCGATCCTGATCCCCTATCCCTATGCAACCAACCGTCACCAGGAGATCAATGCAAGCGCCCTGGTCCGGAAAGGCGGCGCGGAAATGATCCTCCAGGAAGAACTGAACGCCGAGAGACTGGCCGATGCATTGACGCGATATATGGACGACCGGCAGGCCCTTCAGGAGATGGGTGAGCGGGCCCGTCAGATCGGCCGGCCCGATGCGGCAGAGGCGATCGTGGACCGGTTGATGGAGATGGCAGTCTAATTGATGATTGACGATTGAAAATTGCATGAAGAGTCCTGGAATAAGCGGTGTTTGATGGGTTGAGACATGACAAAATTCGGAAAGGTGAAGCATATCCATTTTGTGGGGGTCGGGGGGATCGGGATGAGCGGGCTGGCCGAACTCCTCGTCAACCTGGGCTATGAGGTCAGCGGATCGGACCTGAGGGCCACGGATGTGACAAGGCGCCTTGCAGACCTCGGGGGGACCATGTTCGAGGGTCACCACCAGGATCACATTGAGGGGGCCGACGTGGTGGTCTATTCCTCGGCCGTAGCAGCCGACAACCCCGAGGTTTCAGCGGCAGGGGACTGCCATGTCCCTGTCATACGCAGGGCCGAGATGCTGGCGGAACTGATGCGCCTCAAGCACGGGGTGGCCATTGCCGGTGCCCACGGTAAGACCACCACCACCTCCATGGTCGCCTCTATCCTGACATGCGGTCAACTCGACCCCACTGTGGTGATCGGAGGGAGACTCGACATCTGGGGCGGATCCAATGCCAAATTGGGGCAGGGGGATATCCTGGTAGCCGAGGCCGATGAAAGCGACGGGTCTTTTTTGGCCTTGTCCCCAACCATCGCCGTGGTCACCAACATCGATCATGAGCATATGGATCATTACACAGATATGGAGGCCATTCGGCAGACCTTCATCGATTTCATCAATAAGGTCCCGTTTTACGGCACGGCCATCCTCTGTCTGGACAACACGGAAATCCAGTCGGTCATTCCCCGGCTCAGAAAGAGATGCCTCACCTACGGGATGAGCCCACAGGCGGATCTGCAGGGGAAGGACCTGGAAAAGGAGCCGTGGGGAACCTCCCTTGAGGTTCTCTACCAGGGTCGTTCACTGGGCAGGCTGACCGTGGGGATACCTGGAGAGCACAATGTCCTGAATGCCCTGGCCGCCGCTGCCGTGGGCCTCGAACTGGAGTTGGGGTTCGAGGTCATCAAGGAGGGCCTCAGGGCCCTGGGGGGGCTTTCCCGGCGATTTCACGTCAAAGGAGAAAAGGAGGGCATTCTCCTATTAGAGGACTACGGACATCATTCAACGGAGATCATGGCAACCCTGAAGACGGTCAAGGAGTGCTGGCCCGACAGACGATTGGTGGTCGCCTTCCAGCCCCACCGATACACGCGGACCCGGGCCCTGCTGGACCGTTTTGCCATCTCCTTCAATGATGCGGATATCCTTGTCGTGTCCCCCATCTATCCGGCAGGTGAAAAACCGATCGAGGGAGTCACGGCAGAGGGGTTGGCCCAGAGCATCAGGGACCATGGTCATAAGGACGTCATCTACTGCCCTGAACAGGAAGACATGGTTCCCACCCTCATGGGTCTCGTGAGGCCGGGAGATGTGGTCATGACCCTTGGGGCAGGCAATATACACCGGGAAGGGGACCGGCTCTTTGAAGCGTTAGGGGCCTGATCAGGGGCGCAGGCGGTAAGCGTGGATGCAAGGCAGAAAACTGAACTGCTTCGAACCGCCGCCGGACGGGTTGAATTTGATGCACCCATGAGACGGCGCACCACCTTTCGAGTGGGGGGGAGCGCCGAGGCCCTGTATGAAGCGCCGGATCTGGAGGACCTTTGCCGGATAGTGTCCTACCTGTTCAGGGAAGAGATCCCCTATCTGGTGATCGGGAGGGGGAGCAATTTGCTGGTAAGGGACGGCGGCATCAGAGGCGTGGTGATCCTTCTTTCCGGGATTTTCAGCCGGATTGAAGGCAGACAACCGGATGAATCCGATGTCCTGGCCGGAGCGGGCCTCTCCATTGCGGATCTCCTGATCTGGTGCAGAAGAAGGGGTCTGTCAGGGATCGAGTTTCTGGCGGGCATCCCCGGAACGGTCGGAGGGGCCGTGGCCATGAACGCGGGCGCCTTTGGAGATGAGATCGGGGCCTGGGTCCGGGAAATCAGGCTGGTCGATCCCCATGGAGAGCTTCACACCATCGATCGATCCCGGCTCATATTTTCATACCGCTCCCTGGATATGGAAAGGGGGGCTATCATCGCACAGGTCGGTTTTCGACTGAACCCGGAGACCGGAAAAGATGTGGCAGGAAGCATCAGCGGATATCTCAAGAGGCGAAAGGCGTCGCAGCCGATTGAAGATGCAAGCGCCGGGTCGGTATTTAGAAACCCGCCCAACGATTATGCAGGGAGGCTTATCGAGGAGGCGGGGCTCAAGGGAAAACGGTTCGGGGGGGCCATGATCTCCTCTAAGCACGCCAACTTCATCGTCAATACGGGGGGGGCGACGGCGGCCGATGTCCTGGCCCTTATCGATGCGGCCAGGGAAGCGGTCATGAGAACGGCAGGCATAGAGCTAAAACCGGAGATACATGTGGTGGGAGATCCGGCCGGTGTTGATACGGGAGAGAAGCCGGATGCCCTCATTCCGTGATGGACCATCTTCAATTCTGAGACCAGGGCAATCTTGAGAATGGGCCGGTCTTGACGCGAGGTTCTTTTATGAGAAAGGGAGGAGAAAGCGGGGCTTCGGTATGGGGACTGATTCTGTCGCGCCTTGGCGTGATCGGGTCCGGAATCTTGAAGGGCTTCCTCTTCCTGGTCGTGATAACGGTGGTCAGTATCTGTTTTCTCTCTCTCTACCATTACCTCCTCACCTCTCCCTATATGAGGCTCGAGCAGGTGGAAATGACCGGGGCCGACCCCGGGATGAGAGATGAACTGATTAGGATGTGCGGGCTGGACGAGGGCCAGGGCCTTTTGAGCCTTCACCTGTATGAATTGAAACGAAAAATGGAGGCCCACCCCTGGATCCGTACGGTCAAAGTGGAAAGGCGGTTTCCCCACACACTGGTGGTGGAGGTGGAAAAACAGGCCGCCACCGCATTGGCACGAATGGATGATTTCTATTATGTCAATCGATGGGGTGAGATATTTAAAAAGGTTTCCGAATCCGATGACATGGATCTTCCGGTTATTACGGGACTTTCCACGGACAATATGGACATTCGTGAGGAACTGAGGCAGGCGATACACGTAGTCAAGGTCCTGGAGCCTGAAGAGGACCCCTGGTCGGTGTCGGAGCTTTCTGAAATCCATGTGAGAAAGGATGGGGCCATGTCCCTCTATTTCAATCATGTCAGGGCGGAGATCACCTTTGTGTGGGACGAATTGGCCGACAAGATGGACGGCCTGAGAAAGGTGGCCGAACACCTGAATCAGTCCGGGAAGATCGACCTGGTGACGCGGATCAATCTCAATTATGTGGACGGTGCAGTGGTCTCTTTTGAAAATGGCTGAGTCGATCCATTGGGTTTATGGGGACGCAGGCCTATGCCGCAAAAACCGATGAACGACGCTATGCGGGCGGCAGGGAAGTGAGGTGTTGACAGGATGGCAGGGGAAATCATTGTAGGTCTTGATATCGGCACGACCAAAATCTGTGCAGTGGTGGGCGAAGTCCGGGAGGATGCCGTGGAGATCATCGGGATGGGAAGCCATCCTTCCGATGGCCTTAGAAAAGGGGTCGTTATCAATATCGAACATACGGTGGATTCCATCAAGGAGGCCATCGAAGAGGCCGAAACCATGGCCGGGTGTGAGATTAGTTCGGTCTACGCGGGTATCGCCGGAGGGCATATCAAGGGGTTCAACACCCCGGGCGTCATCGCCCTCAAAGAGAAGGAGGTCACTAAAAAGGATATCGAACGGGTGATCGAGGCCGCAAGCGCGGTCGCCATCCCCATGGACCGGGAAGTTATCCATACCCTGGTCCAGGAGTTCATTGTGGACGACCAGGACGGCATCATGGACCCCCTCGGGATGGCCGGCGTGCGTTTGGAGGCAAAGGTCCACATCGTGACCGGCGCGGTGACATCTGCTCAGAACATCATCAAATGCGCCAACAAGGCAGGTCTTGATGTCTATGATATCGTGCTTGAATCGCTGGCATCCAGCGAGGCCGTCCTCACCAAAGAAGAGCGGAATCTCGGGGCCGCGCTCATTGACTTCGGAGGTGGAACCACCGACATGGCCCTGTTTTCCAGGGGTGCCATCAAGCACACGGCGGTCCTGGCTTTGGGTGGGGACAACCTGACCTACGACATTGCCGTGGGACTGAGGACCCCCAAATTAGAGGCGGAAAAGATCAAGATCAAATATGGATGTGCCCTCTCATCGCTGATCGGCAGAGATGAAACCATTGAGGTGCCGGGCGTGGGCGGAAGGAAGCCGAGGACCCTCTCAAGGCAAATCCTGGGAGAAATCCTGGAACCGAGGGTGGAAGAAATCTTCTCACTGATCTACAGCGAGCTGGCGAGCGCAGGCTACGAGAATCTGCTTGGGTCGGGGGTGGTGGTGACAGGGGGGTCCGCAGAACTCCCGGGGATCAGTGAACTGGCCGAGCAGATATTCAATGCGCCGGCCCGGGCCGGATACCCCCAGGGGATAGAGGGGCTTGCAGACCTTGTCAACAAACCGATGTATGCCACCGCGGTGGGTCTGGTCATGTACGGGGCCAAGACCAGCAAGCGGAAAAGGAAATTCCGGATTCGGGATTCCAATATCTTTCATCAGGTAATGGAGAGGATGAAACGGTGGTTCAAGGATATTGTGTAAGGGCGGATTCAGGAATTTGGGAATTCAGGGATTTAGGAATTGAGGAATTGAGGGGTTGGTACGGAAGGTAATCAGTAAACAGGAAAAGGAGGGGCATGATGAAATTCGAGTTTGTGGATGAAGTGGAAAAGGGAGGATACTCGGCCAAGATTAAGGTTCTGGGTGTCGGAGGCGCCGGAGGCAATGCCATTAACAACATGATCAATTCCGATTTGAGGGGGGTCGACTTTATTGTGGCCAATACCGACGCGCAGG
>JAWOIH010000334.1:0-5947 GCA_046484725.1 Candidatus Desulfacyla sp.
GTCCGTCGTGACGCCGCATGACACCCCGATGTTTCGTTCGCTGTCCAACGCCATCACACGGCACCATCCCGACGCGACCGTTGTGCCGATGATTATTCCTTACGGAACCGATTCGAGGATGTTTCGTCTGCGCGGGGCCAAATGCTATGGCATCCTCCCCCTTGTGCTCAGCACCGAACTCGCGACGTCCATTCACGGTGACGCGGAGCGAATCCCCGTCGACCAATTCGAGACCGGAATCCGCATCTATTACGAGACCCTGGTTGAAGTCGCAACCCGCTAGCCCGCATTTCTCACCGGCCTGGGCAATGGTGAGATTTCAGACTGGTTACTGGGCGGAGAGGTCATGCAGGGCAACGTTCGGATGTTTGCGGATGAATGGACGCGTGTTTGAAGGTGATGTGAGGCATCGACAGGCCGATTGTCAGCCATTTTTCAGTGGTCAGACAAAGGGGATCCCTGCCCTTGATGGCCAAGCGCAATCATCGGCGTGTGCTACGGTGCTGGATGAGGTTAACGGCGCAACGGGATGCGCTGCAGGTGACTCAGGATTTGCGCGAACAGTTCACCATAGGGGTAACTCTCGGAAAAGGCAATCCAGACCCGGCGAACACTGAGGCGGATGTGCGCGCCGATCTTGAACAGCTTCAAGCGCATGGTATCACACTGCGCCTTGGCCAGCGCGGTGCCTTCCAGGCCCAGACGTCGAAGCGTTTGCATCAGGACGTAGGCGAATGAAGAAAAGTACACGCGCAGTTGGTTGGCACGCATTTCATGCGTTGAGGTACGATCAGCGAACAGCGCCAGCTGCTGTTCCTTGATGCGGTTTTCCATATCACCGCGGGCACAGTACAGGTCTTCATACAAGGCGCGGGCATCCGAGGCTTGCATGGATGATAAGGAGGTGACCACAAACCGCGGGTTCTCGCCCTTGGCCAGGTGTTCGGCCTTGCCGACCACGCGCCGTTCACAGGCCCAGCTCTGGTGGGTTTGGTAATGAAAATCCTTGAACACGCGCGCGGGTCGTTGTGTGGCTTCATGCTGGACCTTGGCCGCGGCCATTTCTGTGGCAATCGCCGCGTTCAGACGGCTGTTTTTCGCCAGTCCCAGCACATAATCCACGCCGTGCGCTTCGCACCAGCCCATCAGGTCTTCCCGGCAAAAGCCCGAGTCGCCTCGCACGATAATCCGGGTCTTGGGCCAGCTCAGACGCAGTCGTGCAATCATCCGCGCCAGTTCGTCGACCGTGCCGGCCGCCCCATCTTGGTCAGCTGCACGGAGACGGGCACACAGCAGGTGCTCACCGCAGAAGATATACAATGGCAGGTAGCAATAATGGCCATAGTACCCATGAAAGAATCGGCTTTCCTGATGCCCGTGTACCGGATCATCGGTCGCGTCCACATCCAGGATGATCTCGGCAGGCGCCGTCTCATGCGCCTCCAGAAAAAGATCCACCAGCAGATCATCCATCGCCTGTGCGTTCGCCACAATCTTCTTGTACCGGCTCGCCGCATCGGCATCCCTTGGCGTCAACTCCAGCCGGTTCAGCGTGCTCTTGCCTGCCAGGGCGCACCCTTTATCCTGAGTGCGGCGTCGCTTTCGGCCCGTCGGATCAGCCACATCACTGAGCAGCGCCAACAAAGGATCCTGGCGCAGCGCATCGTGATCGTTCAGGTCTTCATAACCCAATGCCAGACCCATCACGCGTTGCTTGATCAATGCCTCCACACGGTGTTCGATCTGATCCGGGTTCCGATGATCCACAAAACACCCGGCCAGACGCTTCAGGATATGGGTGCGTTGCTCGACCTCGCGCAGCAACAGCCCACCACTGTCGGAACTGATCTTGCCACCGTCGAATTGCCCCACCACCACGCGCTGGCCAAGGCCATGAAATTCCATCTGATCTGGCGTACACGCTGTCTGCATAAGGCTGTGATCTCCTTTGGCTATAACCCTTTGTTCGTCCAATGGTTATGCCATAGAATACGGCCGTATTCAATCCTATCGGTGAGAAATGCGGGCTAAGAGCTCCCGATCTTGTTGTGCGCTAAACCCCTTATCCACACTCCAGCTCTGCAGGCTCCCGTCGCCAAATCGGGCGAGGAGCCGATCGGCTAACGGCAGCGTTTCCTTCACATCACTACTCTGGTCCATGACCTTATAGTCCAGGATCAAGCTATATTGGTCTGTCGTAATCAGAACCTTGTGCCCCAGTTCCACGGGGGCTGACACTTTGCCCTTACTGATCCATTCGGTATGCGGCTCAAAGAGCGAAAAGTCTTTCTCGGCATGGGGAATCGTTTCGCCCTTCAGCACCCGGCGTTCGATGAGATCGAGATGCTTGATCAGCTTCTCGTGAAAATATTCGACCTCCACGACCGTCCCTTGCTCCACGAGGGACACGGGCTGAGCTCAAAGCTCGCGGAGACTGGTAAAGACTTTCTGCTCAAGCGCGTAGGCTTTCTGCAGATAGGCCGTCACCGCTGCCTCCAGCCGCTCGGGCTTCTTGGCACCCCCACCATGGTGAATCGCCCCACAGACCCGGAGCAAGGTCTTGAGCTGCGCCCGCCAGATGGCGGTCTTGCGCCAGCCAGGCAAATCATGTGACCGGGCGAGTCGGGGGAGCACGTCTAGACATTTGCGACAGGCATCCCACAGCAGATTCAAGTCCGTCGGGAAGTGGACGTTGGTCTCGAGCACGTACGTGTCACTTTTGGCGCGAAGGGGCTCGTCGTCTTGTTTTTTAAACACCACCCGTCCCGCCTTCACGACAATTTCATTGATCTGAGCCAGTAAGGCCTCATCCTCGTGGCAGACATTCTCCCTCAAGGTCTTTTGATGAAAGCCTTGGCCAAACTCCCCACGGAAGTGGGACTCCAAGCCCATGATGCGCCGCAGCAAGGTGTCATAGTGCACCAAGTATTCCAACCGGTCGTAGTCACAATCTAAAGCCAGGCGGACCACACCCAGGACGAGGACATGCCAGAGATCCATGCCGGGGCGGCCGGTGGCCTGCTTGCCACCCGTGACCCGCTGCTCCAGCAGATGAAAGATTTGCTCATTGACCTCGGGCGTCTGGAATATCCACTGGAGCCCGCGCAACACCGGAGGTAATTCATCACGACTCTTTGGCGGAATGGGGACCTGTTCAATTGGGGTCTGGCCTAAGTCCAACTGCCGTTCAAAGCGCTGCCGCATCGTCTTGTGCCTCCTGGGAATGGTGGTGAATGATACGCCAGTTTACCCGAAACCCCCGCTGTTTTCAGGGGTTGTTCACCATTCATGCGAAGGATTCGCCACCAGAAAAGACGAGAAAACCCACGGCTACCTTAGGAGATTGAGTTTTCTCTCAGGCACTACATACGAACCATGATAGTCACAGGAGATTCCGAGGCAACAAGGGGACAGTTTCCTTTGGTCCCTCCTCGTCAGAGTTTCACCGGTAGACCATTTTTCCGTATTGTCTGTCTGGATGGCAAAAATGTTTTGAGGCGGGCTTTTCCGATATTTGGTCTAGGCAGGTTTTTCCGGTTTTGCAAAATCAAAGAATCGACAATGTCCCCACAATTATAACATTGCCAGACGCCCACCCAAATCTGTCCTGATTCATTCAGATGATCCCCAATGGTTATACAATGCATGAGACCGGCACAGCGTCGACAGTTCATCGCGTTTCCTATTTACTTCCCCTGCCCCCTTATAAAAAATAGGGAGACCGGATAGCGAATGAAAGCCGCCACCCGGTCTCCAGCCCTATCCCCTGATCTTTACACCAGGAGCTTACAGCCAGTTCACCCGCTCAGCCGGGCGGATGTAAATCGGCTCTTCCACTTGCTGCCGCACCGCTTCCTTGCCCGACTTGTTGAAGCCCAACACCGTGTCGTTATACATCTCAAACTTCCGACCATGGATTTGGGTTTCAAACACCTTCGGCCCCGGAATCACGTCATACCGGAAGATGATCTGTTGGCTCGCCCGCCACAACTGCAATACCGCCAACAACTCCCGGCTCGGCACCAGATACTTCTCGATCGCATTGTCCACCCCCGGCCCGAACATCTGCCGGATGTAGCCCCGCGGCGCCTGCCGCGGCGGAATGTAGAACCCGTTGGGCTCCGTGCCCCATTGCGGATACAACGGCAACGCCACTTGTTCCACCCGGATGCTATAGTACAACGGATTCCAGCGATCTTCCGCCCAGAGTCCGTCCTCGCCCACCTTCACCAGCCCCTGCAGCCGGATTTTGCCCACACACGCCGCCATGCACCGCGTCTCCATCGGCTCGCCCCCCGTCAGGGGGTCTTTGCCTTCCACCCGCGGATAGCACGCAATACACTTCTCCGACACCCGCGTCGTCCCCCGGTACATCGGCTTCTTGAACGGACATTGCTCCACGCACTTCTTGTACCCCCGGCACCGGTTCTGGTCAATCAACACAATCCCGTCTTCCGGCCGCTTGTAGATGGCCTTCCGCGGACACGCCGCCAGACACCCCGGGTACGTACAATGGTTACAGATCCGTTGCAGATAGAAGAAGTACGTTTCATGCTCCGGCAGACTGCTGCCCGTCATTTTCCACGGCTCCTCCTTCGTAAACCCCGTCCGGTCCACCCCTTCCACGATCGCCCGCATCGAGGTCGCCGTATCTTCATAAATATTGACAAACCGCCACTCCTGGTCCGTCGGGATGTAGCCGATCGCCGCCTGCCCGATCTTGGCCCCGGCATCAAATATCGTCATCCCTTCAAACACCCCGTACGGCGCATGATGCTTGCGGCCCACCCGCACATTCCACACCTGCCCCCCCGGATTGACCTGCTCGATCAATTGCGTGATCTTCACATCGTAGAACTGCGGATAGCCCCCGTACGGCTTCGTCTCCACGTTGTTCCACCACATGTACTCCTGCCCTTTGGAGAACAGCCACGTCGACTTGTCCGCCATCGAGCACGTTTGACACGCTAAACACCGGTTGATGTTAAAGACAAAGGCAAATTGCCATTTCGGATGCCGCTCCTCATACGGATACAGCATCTTCCGCCCCAGTTGCCAATTATACACTTCTGGCATTGTCGTCCTCCGTTCTAAATGAAAAACTTACGGAACTTTCTGTTCTTTGCCGGTTGATTCAGCATTCGGGACTGTGACCATCCGAATACCCCTTATTTCGTAACATTTTGAGCGCCATCGCTCCATTCACAATGTGCCGCAAACTTGTGAGATCCACGGTTTTCAGCATCACCTCACAATTGCCGAGTTGCTCCACAAGATTCATGTCCATTCCCCCTGCATAGGCCGTAAAAATGAACACCGGAACCGTGGAGTGTGTTTCCCGCACAACCTTTAAGGTCTCGACCCCATTCATCCCGGCCATCTTAAAATCCAACAAAATGACATCCGGGACATCATGCGGATTTTCCAAGGATTGCAGGAGGGCTTCACCGGATTCAAAATCTCGCACCGTACAGTTCATACGTGCCAACCTTTTTACGATACTCCGGCGAACCACATCGTCATCATCCACCACAAATACATACGGGTTGCTCACTACTTGTTCCTGACATATACCGTGAATAATCGACCGCACTGACCCATTTTAGAAAGATGTTCATGACAGAAAATGGTTTTCCACGGATTTTTCCTTATTTCTAAAAAAAAAGGAGGAGGCTGGGGGAGGTAGTTGCAATGTTTCTTTCTAGACGGCAATCAAGAAAAAAACCCCCAGCCTCCAACTTGGACTACACTTTGATCTTAATATGGTCCCCCTTCAGCCATTTGATCATAAACTCATTCTCCTGGCCTGGGGTAAATCCGGTCCGGACCGGTTCCCACGGGCCACGCCCGCCGATGCCACCGTCTTCCGCCTTGGTAATCCGGATCAGACATTCTTTCGGCGTCGTGTTCACCGCGTGATGATCAATTTCGAAACCCCACTTAAACG
>JAWOIH010000340.1:0-13163 GCA_046484725.1 Candidatus Desulfacyla sp.
GCCCGGACGTATTATCCAGGCCATTAAGCGCGCCGGAACCCGCAATCCGGTCTTCATGCTGGATGAGGTGGACAAGGTCGGCAACGACTGGCGAGGCGATCCAAGCAGCGCCCTGTTGGAGGTCCTCGATCCGGCCCAAAACCACGCCTTCCGGGACCACTACCTCGATGTGGATTTCGATCTCAGCGACGTGATGTTTATCACCACGGCCAATCAGCTTGAAACGATCCCGTCCCCTTTGCGGGATCGGATGGAGGTCATCCAACTGGATGGATACACGGAATACGAGAAGCTTCATATTGCCCAGAAATACCTGGTACCCCGTCAATTGAAGGTCAATGGCCTCAGGAAAGGGGAGATGGATTTTGAAGACGATGCCATCCGAAAGATCGTTCAGGATTACACCCGTGAAGCCGGCGTGCGCAATCTGGAGAGAAATATCGGGGCCGTATGCCGCAAAGGGGCGGTCCAAATCGCCGAGGGCCGGATCCATCACATCCATGTGACTCCCGGAGTGGTCAGGTCCTGTCTGAAGAAGGAACGATTTGAATCGGAATTGTCCGAACTTATTGAAATACCTGGGATTGCCACAGGGTTGGCCGTAACGCCGGTAGGGGGAGACATCCTGTTCGTGGAGGCCACCCTTATGAACGGCAAGGGCCGGCTGACCCTGACGGGCCAGTTAGGGGACGTGATGAAGGAGAGCGCACAGATCGCCCACAGCTACGTTCGATCCAAGATCAAGTCCTTACAGCTGGACCTGTCTCTTTTCAGGACCGCCGATATCCACGTGCACGTACCCGCGGGCGCGACTCCCAAAGACGGTCCCTCTGCGGGGCTCGCCATGGTCATGGCCGTTATCAGCCTCTGCAGCGGCCGGCCTGTCCGCAGCGATGTGGGGCTTACCGGAGAGGTGACCCTTCGGGGTCGGGTCCTCCCCGTGGGGGGCGTTAAGATGAAGCTGCTTGCCGCGCATCGTGCGGGTCTCAAAACCGTTATCCTGCCGAAGCGCAATGAAAAAGACCTGGAGGAGCTTCCCCAAGAGGTGCGGGAGGGTCTGAACATTGTGTTTGTGGAAAGGATCGAAGATGCCCTGGAACAAGCCCTCTGCCCTGAAAAATGCGAATTGGATCTGCCTCTGGCAGCCAACGCCTGATCCGGGGCTTTTGCGCCCTGAAAATTACAGGGTCCGGGGGTTCCCTTTCCGGACCCTTTTCTTTCCGGCGGATCAGAGAGAAGAGAAATATCCGCGGCGGCAGTAGGACCCTGAAACGGTCACCCATCACTTATGGAGAATGAGCATGAACCATCCACTTGGCACCTCCCATAACGCCCTCATACATGAAAAAAGCCCCTATCTGCTCCAGCACGCCGAAAACCCGGTGGAATGGTATCCCTGGGGAAAGGAAGCCTTTGAAAAGGCAAAGGAAGAGGATAAACCCATCTTTTTATCCATCGGCTATGCCACCTGCCACTGGTGCCATGTCATGGCCCACGAGTCCTTTGAAGACCCGGAAACAGCCCGGATCCTCAACGACCACTTCATCTCCATCAAGGTGGATCGCGAAGAGCGCCCGGATGTGGACAAGATCTATATGTCCGTATGCCAGGCCCTCACCGGCCAGGGCGGATGGCCTTTATCGGTTTTCCTCACCCCGCAGCGGCATCCCTTTTTCGCAGGAACCTATTTCCCAAAAGCCCCCCGCATGGGGCTTATCGGTTTTCCCGAATTACTCCTAAAAATCTCCAACTTGTGGAAAGATGACAGAGACCGTCTCCTGATCACGGGGAATCAGATCACCGATCATATTCAAAAATTTTCCCGAGCGACTTCCTCCGGGAAAACCCTGGGCGTCGAGACCCTGCAAAAGGCAGGGCAGCAGCTGGCCCGAACCTTTGATCCGCAATGGGGAGGATTTGGAGGGGCGCCAAAATTCCCCACCCCCCATCAACTCACTTTTCTCCTTCGCCACAACCGGCGAAGCGGGGATGCTCTCGAGTTGGAGATGGTGGAAAAGACGCTTAAGTCCATGCGCCGGGGAGGTATCTTCGACCAGATCGGTTTCGGTTTCCATCGTTACGCCGTGGATGAGAAATGGTTCGCACCCCACTTCGAAAAAATGCTCTATGATCAGGCCCTGCTGGCCATGGCCTACATTGAAGCCTACCAGGTTACCGAGAAGCCGTTCTATGCCCGGGTGGCCCGGGAGGTGTTCACCTATGTGCTTCGGGACATGACCGCTCCGGAGGGCGCCTTTTACTCGGCCGAAGATGCGGACAGCGAGGGCAAGGAAGGACTCTTTTACCTCTGGACGCCTCAGGAGGTCCGGGACATTTTGGGAAAGGAACCGGCCGAGCTTTTCTGCAGCTTCTACGATATCCGCGAGGGCGGCAACTTCGAAGGGGACCGAAGCATTCCTCACATTGCCGTCTCTGTTCCTTCCTTTGCAAGGCGCCATCGGATCGATGAACAAGAGCTGGAATCCATCCTGCAGGATGCCAGGGAGCGGCTTTTCCTGGCAAGAGAGAAGCGTATTCATCCTCTTAAGGACGATAAAATCCTGACGTCCTGGAACGGACTCATGATCGCCGCCCTTCTCAAGGGATACAGGGCCTTGGGAGAGGAGGCCTACCTGAATGCCGCTCAAATGGCCCTCACCTTCCTCCTCAATACATTGCGGATAGAGGACGGCCATCTGCTTCGCCGATACAGGGAGGGCGAAGCGGCTCATCCCGGCTACCTGGACGACTATGCCTTCCTGGTGTGGGCACTGGTGGAGGCCTATGAAACCGCCTTTGATCCAACCTATCTGGAGCACGCAATGGCGCTTACCCGCTCCATGCTGGAACTCTTCTGGGATCAGGCGCACGGTGGATTCTTTTTCACGGGCATGGAAAACGAAACCCTCATTACCCGGATCAAGGATGTTCAAGACGGCGCCCTTCCCTCCGGCAATTCCGTGGCCGCATTAAACCTGTTTCGACTCGGAAGACTCTCCGGGGATACCATGCTGGAAGAGAAAGCGGATGCCCTTCTTCAGACCTTTGCCGCCCAGGTGGACGAATATCCCTCGGCCCATACCCAGCTGTTGCAGGCCCTCGATTTCGTGATCGGTCCTGCAGGGGAAGTGGTCATTGCCGGAGACCTCTCGGAAGAGGATACCCGGACCATGGTGACCTGTATCCATCGGCAGTTTCTGCCCCATCAAGCGGTGCTTCTCGTTTCCGGGGATGAAAACAGGCGCAGGCTATCGGCCCTGGCCCCGTTTGTAAAGGATATGATCCCTAAAGATGGAAAGGCAACGGCCTATGTCTGCCGCCGGTATGCATGTCAGGCCCCTATCACCGATCCGAAGGAGATGGAAAAGGCCCTGAAGGAACCCATCTGAAGTCAGATGCCCAATCAGGCCCTGGGTTGAATCGTGACGGGCGCCCAAGGCCACATGGGGGGAAATGGGAGTTGAAGATCGGGAAAATCAATGGCATCCCTGTTTTTCTATGCTTGAATTTTGCCGGTTCCCGTGTCACATTAGAGGTGCGCCTGAAAAAGATGCGGGCATTATCACAACGTCAAAGTACGCGATTGGGTCGATACCATGCTGCCAAGTAGTTTGAATCATCTTAAATGGCTTTTATTCTTCTATATGGTTTGGCTTGCTTTCTGCGGATGCGGAAAACAGGAGAATGGACCTGTCCATATCCCAGACGTTCCGGAATCGTTCCAGTTTATGAACATCGGCGCCAATACCGTAATGGATTCTGAAGTACGCGACCGTCTCAGGGCCGCTCTGGGCTCCGATGCAATCGATCGCAACAGCACCATAAATCTTGAATTAAAAAATACGGAATTCCTGAAGACCTACTATCCGGATCTGGCGACGTTGAACCGGCGGCTCAACATCAACGATGTGGTGAGAAAAGAATATCCGGCCACCAAGCTGACGTTTCGAAATTCCCGGCAGCGAAACACCGTTTTTGACTATGTTGAGTTTGTTTACGAGCATGCATCCGGTTGTCCGCTGTTAGTCAAAATGATCGCAAAAAATGAAATACCCGAACTCATCGAGACCGTGAAAGACAAGTATGGCCCGCCGCAGAAGATTCCCATTTCAGAAGGGAAAAGCTGGTCCTTGAGTTGGCATAAAGATAAGGATGTGTTTGTCATTGCCCGGATGATCGGGCGGTATGACGAGCCTGAGTACCACATGCTGATTGTCTTCACCAACCGCTTGGAACAGCTGCTGGCACGTTCGGAAAATGAAGACCAGCAAAAAGGTAAGTCGGCAGACGAAATATTTTGACGGGAAGAATCCCGTTTTCTTGATTTGTCATTGTTCACCGGGCATTTTGAAGAAATCACGCGGCGCAAGCCTTCTTTGAATAACCGGAATGGCAGGCAGGACATGAGGGCCGGGGATATCAGCTCGCCGACATCACAGGCTTCGTTCCAGGTTAATGGTTGTAGACGGGCTGAATTGGTTCGCGCTGAAGAATCGGATCAGATTGGAATTATTCCAGTCCACCAGGGTGTTGACTTTCTGAACGCCGAGGCTTCTCAGATGGTCCATGAATTCATGAATCAACTGCTCACCGACACCTTGATGCTGGAAACCGGGATCAACGCCGATGGTATCCAGTCTGGCCTCTTCCTGAAAAATACCATATTCCCCCATATAAATCTCCCCCATGACAAACCCCACTAATGTCCCATCTTCTTTTTCCGCCACAAGGGAAGCGGGGAGATAATCCCTGGTTTTGAAAAGCTTTTCAAACTTCACTTCATAATATTCCGGTCTGGAGACCTTCAGAATTTTCTCGTCGATTCCAACCACGGCGTCGAAATCTTCCGCCTTCATGAGCCTGATCTTAATGACGGTCTCGTTCATGGGGTCTCCTTTCGGGTAAGTTTGAGTGAACAAGTGGTTAGGTGCTCTCTTCTTTCTTGCTCTTTCTTGCGATCGTACGCTTCTCCTCAGGAATAGGCGGCGGCACGGGACCGCCGACGATCCGCGTCACCGCGCCAAACTTGGGAGGACAGACCTCCAAGCAAGTGCCGCACTTAATGCATTTGTCCTGATCGATGACATGGATCCGGTTTTTGCCGCCGTCGATCGCCTCTACGGGACATCTCCTGAAGCACGTCATACATGCCTGGCATTTATCGGGATCGATGTAGTATGAAGGAACCTCTCGGAACAGGCTTTCCACCTCATCAATGGTGAAAAGCCCGTCATAGTCTTCCTTCTTGGCAAGGCGCGACCCCAGCTTCTCCCTTTTCGCTATCTTAATATAAGGGACGAGCCTTGCGACGTCCTCGAGTCTGGATTTTAATTCCTGTCTGTCGATCCCCTCGCTTAGGCCCAGAGGTCCTAAGGCCTTCACCTTCTTGCCGAAGTCATTCATGTGTTCGGCGAAAAGGATCCCGTCGCCGGCAGACATAAACCGGATGTTCAACCTTTCCGGGTTCAGCCCGATGTACGCCATTATCCTTTTACAGAGAAGCGCCACGTTGAGCGCATGGAAGTTTCCATGCGTCACATAATTGCATTCATTCAACCGGCACCCGCCGATAAATACGCCGTCTTGTCCGTTGGAGAAGGCCCTGAAAACGAATTCCGGGTCGACCCTGCCGGAACACATAACGCGAATGAGCCTGACATCTGTTGTATATTGCAGTCTGGAAACTCCAGCCAGGTCAGCGGCCCCGTATGCTCACCAGTGACATACAAAGCCCAATATCTTAGGTTTGAATTTAACTCCCGCACTCATTGGGTTATAACTCCTTTGTCGGCAATCCCGGCCCTGTTCCGAATATTCCTATATGTCTCCAACCGCCCTATCCAATTTCGGCAGGATCTTCTCCTGCGGACCCATCGCATCGATCTCGCTCATGATCTCCTCATCGGTAAAGTGCTTGAGCCTGATGGCCCCTGTCGGACACTTGGCATTGCAGAGGCCGTCTCCTTTGCAGATCACAGGGTTCACCACCGCCTTCTTTCCCTGTCGGGTGTCTTGAAACTCGATGGCGCCATAGGTGCAGGCCTCGATGCACGCCCCGCACCCCATGCATTTTTTCTCATCCACCTCGCAAACAGACCCCGACACGGTGACGATATCATGCGAGAGGAGGGTTAAGGCCCGGCCTGCGGCCCCATAGGCCTGGTTGATCGCCTCCGGGATATGCTTGGGATAGTGGGCCGTTCCGCACAGATAGACGCCCTCCGCACTGAACTCGACAGGTCTCAATTTGACATGGGCCTCTTTGAAGAATTGGTCCGGTCCCAGGGAGACCTTGAACAGTTGGGCAATGTCCTGGTTGTCAGCCGGGGGGATGATTGCGGCGGCCAAGGCAATAGCGTCGGCATCGATGGCGAGTTCCTCGCCCAGGATGGGATCGGTGACGGTGACCCTCAAGACAGGCCTTCCTTCCGCCGTAGTCGCCGCCACCTTCGGTTTGTCCTCGGGCTCCCACCGAATAAACTTGACGTCCTTGTTCGAGGCATCCCGGTAATAGTCCTCCCGAAACCCGTAGGTCCTCATGTCCCGAAAGAGAATGTAGATATCCATCTCCGGATTGATTTCCTTGAGTTTCAGGGCATTGTTGACGGCCTGACTGCAGCATATTCGGCTGCAGTAATTCCGTTCCTCGTTCCGGCAGCCGACGCACTGGATCATCACCAGACATTTGGAGTTGAGGATCTTTTCGTCCGCTATGGCAATTCGCTCCCCTAACTCCAGTTGGGTCACGACCCGCTTATCTTCGCCATAAAGATATTCTGTGGGTTGGTACTGATCTGCGCCGATGGCAATAATGGTGGCGCCATGCTTGATTTCCCCAACACCCCTGTCCGATTTGACCCGAGTAACAAAGTTCCCCACGTAGCCGGTGGCCTCCGTGATAACGGCGTCCGTATAGACATGGATCAGGGGGTGCTGATAGACCTTGCGCACCAGATTGCGCAGATAGGCCTGGACATCTAACCCTTCGAGGGTGGTGTGGATTCTCCTGGCCATGCCCCCCAAGTCTTTGTCCTTTTCCACCAAGTGAACCTCATGTCCCTGGTCGGCGATGGAGAGGGCGCACGTCATCCCTGCGATGCCGCCGCCCACTACCAGTGCCGTCTTGTTGACCGGCAGATCGATTTCCTGCAAGGGCTCCAGAAGGGCGCATCGGGCGACAGACATCCGGACGATGTCCTGTGCCTTTCGGGTGGCATCCTCCGGTTCTTTGGAGTGGACCCAGGAGTCGTGCTCCCTGACATTGGCCATTTCGTAGAAGTACTGGTTGATCCCCGCCTCTCGCAGGGTGTCCCGGAACAACGGCTCAAGGGTCCTGGGCGAGCAGGCGGCCACCACCACCCGGTTGAGTCCCTTCTCCTTAATCATGTCGGTGATTTCTTTGGCCGAATTGGTGGCGCATGAAAAAAGCTGTTCCTGGGCGTAAACCACATGGGGCAAGGTCAAAGCATATTCCACTGTGGCAGGAACATTGACAATCCTTCCGATATTGGCGCCGCAATGGCATACAAAGACGCCGATCCGCGGTTCTTCGCCGGAAACGTCCCTTTCCGGCGGATAGATCCTCTCTCGGGTCAGTTTTCCCCGCCGGTAGTCAAGGAATTCGCCGCACTGGGCACCGGCCCCGCTGGCGGTAAAGACCGACTCAGGGATATCCATGGGGCCTTGAAAGGCCCCACTCACAAAAACACCGGGCCTGGAGGTCTCCATCAGATTGGAAGGATCGGCCTGACAGAATCCGTGTGCATTGAGGTCGATGCCGAACTGCTCCGCCAGAAGCTTTGCGTCCGCAGGGGGATTCAATCCCACGGACAACACCACCATGTCGAATTCTTCCTCTTTGACGCCCTCGTCCGGGGTCGAATACCGCACCACGAGATTTTTGGTCTCCGGGATCTCTCTCACCACGGATGTATAGCTTCTGATAAACCGAATCCCGGGGAGTTGCTCCGTCCTCTGGTAGTAGGGTTCAAAATCCTTTCCGTACGAGCGGATATCGTTGTGGAATATGGTGCACTCGGCCTCTGCGTCATGGTCCTTTGCCAGGATCACCTGTTTCTGGGTATAAGTGCAGCAGACCGCGGAACAGTAGCTGTTATCGCCCGGGGTCACCCTTCTGGAACCCACGCATTGAATCCAGGCGATCTTATGGGGATGCCTCTTGTCGGACGCCCTCAGGATCTCCCCCTCGTAGGGCCCGGTGGCGCACAGAAGCCGCTCGAAATCAAGGCTCGTGACCACGTTCGCATACTTTCCATAGCCATAGTCGCCCTTTAACCTGGGGTTGAACGGCTCATAGCCTGGAGACAAGAGAATCGCCCCTACGTTGATTTCTATCTTTTCCGGCTGCTGCTCCAGATTGATGGCGTCATTCTGGCAGACCGCTTCGCAGATGCGGCACTTCTTTTCTTTCAGGTACAGACAGCTTTCATCAATATATGAGATGAGGGGAATGGCTTGGGCGAAGTATATGTGGACGGCCTTATTCTGGGATATCTCCTGATTGAATGCATCAGGGTATTGGGCCGGGCAATATTCCACACAGGTGCCGCACCCCGTGCATTTGTCCTCTTGAATGTATCTGGGCTTCTTAATCAGGGTAACCTTGAAGTTCCCTGCCTCCCCCTCTGTCCTCTCCACTTCCGTATAGGTGAGAACCTCTATGTTCGGATGCCGGCCGACCTCGACCAGTTTAGGCGAGAGAATTCACATGGAGCAGTCGTTGGTGGGATAGGTCTTATCCAGTTGGGCCATATGCCCGCCGATGGCAGGCCCCTTTTCCACCAGGTAGACCTTGAAACCCGCGATGGCCAGATCAAGCGAGGCCTGAATGCCGCTGATCCCGCCGCCGACAACCATGATGTCTCCAAAATGGCCCTCTCCACGACCTTCCCGAAATTTTTGAACCTCTTCTTTCAGCAGTTCTGTTTCCACTTCTATCCGCCTTTATCAGATCCAATTTGTCGAAAACAGGGATTCTCAATTCAGAAATCCCCGAATCCCTGAATTCCTCAATTCCGCAATCCCAACACTAAATCACTTCTGCAATAATCTCTGTGATGTCCTTGATCTCGATCTTTTCGTCCATCCCCATGGTGATCCTGCTGTCTTCGAACATGGTAATGCAGTAAGGGCAGGCGGTTGCCAGGATCTCGGCGCCGACGCCGATCGCCTGGTCGATTCTCAGATCGGAAAACCGTTCGCCCTTCTGAGTCTCCATCCAGACCCTGCCGCCGCCGCCACCGCAGCAGAGGCTATCCACCCGACAGTCGGGCATTTCATTCAGCTGTAAACCGGGTACGCTGGCAAGGACCCCCCGGGGTTCATCATAGATGCCGTTATGCCGGCCCAGATAACACGGATCATGGTAGGTTACCTTCTTGCCATACTCCCCTTTCAGCTCAAGCCTTCCCTCCTGAATCAGCTTGAACAGGAGCTGGGACATATGGATGACCTCAAAGTTTACCATAAAATCGGGGTACTCATTTTTAAATGTATGGTAGCAATGGGGTGAGGAGACAAGGATCTTTTTCACCCCATTATCGACGAAGGCCTTGATGTTTTCCCTGGCAAGGCGTTTGAACACCTCTTCATCGCCCGTCTTGCGAATGCTTTCCCCGCAGCAATTCTCCTTGGATCCCAGGATCCCGAACTCCACCCCTGCCGTATTCAGGATCTTGGCTGTGGCAACGGCTACCTTTTTCAATCTGGGATCATAGCTGGGATAGCAGCCGGGAAAATACAGGTACTCCATCCCCTCGGTGAAGCTCTCTACTGAAAGACCTTTGGCCCAATCCCCCCGCTTCGCCCGTTCTTCACCCAAGGTGTTCCCTTCGCCAACCAGACTTCCTCTAACGGTTCGGATCGGCTGAACCCCCTTGGGAAAAACGCCGTATTCCGTGGCGATCCTCCGTAAAGCAACCCCGGACTGGATCTGCTGGACGTCCCGGGGACAGTGCTGAGGGCATCTTCCGCAGGTGGTGCACAGCCATATATCCTCACTTTCAATATCCGTCATGCCGAACGCCGCCTGCCGGACGAGCTTGCGCATGCTGAAGTTCCGCACCCGATTCCACGGGCACACCACATCGCACAATCCGCATTGGAAGCATCTCTTGAAGGCGTCACCGCCGCTCGCCTTGATGACATCCACGATCTCTTTGTAATCGGCTACATTCTCCACAATATTTCCTGATCCTCTTCTTCGGGCTGAATAATCTACGCCTTCATCGACATCCGGGTAACGGCATCCATGAGTTCCTGAACCCCATACTTCTGGGCCAGTGAATCCAACCCGATATCCAGTTCCTTTGGTTCTTCCGCCTCTTCGACGTCCTCTTCCCTTTCTTCATAGGTCAGGGCATCCACCAGGCACCACTTTACGCACAGGGGCTCCTCTTCGCCCTCACACATATCGCACTTCAGCGGAAGGCCGGAGTCGGGCTCTTTGAAGATGTCCCTGGATGGACAGGAGGCCCTGCAGAAGGCGCACTCCTCGTATTCCTTCCCGTCAAGGACATATTTGTCTCTCCCCATACATTCGGCCGCCGTGTACTCGCCCGCATATACGGGGACATAGATGTCCTTGAGCGGGTAACGAATGATCCGGATCCGGGACCTGGCCGGATTATTGCTGCTGTACTTGGGCTGAGCGTGAAAGGCCGAGCAGATGACCTCGCAGGCCCGGCACCCGTTGCATTTGTCGGCATCTATCTTGATGGTCTTAACGATCTTCTTTTTTTTCTCGCCCACGGCTATGCCTCCTTATCCTTTTCCGCCGAGGTCTCCCGTGCAGGGGCGTCTCCATTTTCTGAATAGATCCCCCTCTTTTCAAAGTCTTCAAATACGTAATCCAAACCCAGTTCACGCAAGGTCTCCTGGGTAGGAATCCCCTGACGATTCCATCCCTTGAGCTGGTAGTACGTATCGAGGAGCTTCTCTTCAAGCTCGGGAAATCGTTTTTTCCAATGGTCCGCCGGCGGCTTTTCGTCTTTCCTCCGCATCCCTCTTCGGGTATTGTTCGCCCTCACCAACGTCCGATATCTTCGAACGGCCTGGGTCAGTCTTTCTTCATCCATTTCGATGCCGGCCCCCGCAGAGATAAATTTCGGGTAATTGTGGATATGATAGGGGGGCTTCAGGGGAAATGACGACAACCCGGCGCACATGCCGAGGGCGTCGTCGATGTAGTGCATCTGCTCCTGCCAGTCAACAATATCACAGCACATCTCGGGCGTCGGATAAAAGGGCATGGATTTTTCTCCACGGGGTTCCCAGTCCAACAGGATCTGCTTGAACTTATCGTCAGGGACCTGGAACCAATCCTTTACAAAGGCCTCCCTCTCTTCCATCGTGAAAAAAGGCGCCTGGGGGAACTGCCCCTCGATCTGGGTAATGTTGATCTTCTCACCGGTAGCATACATGAGAAAATAAATGGGATTCAGCATGGACAGCTTGAGGGGGAGCTGCTCATGTTTCTTGATGGTATTATGGGCATAGGCCTCCGCGCCCTTGCCGATCTGTTTGGCCGCCCAGTAGGTTCCATTGGCCAGGACATCTCCGATCCCTTCCCGACGGACAATCCGGTCGAGGAGCCAGTAGAATCTTCCCTCATTGTCGGACGGCATGCCGGGAAAATCATCGTCGGTTAAGATGCCCTCCTCATAGAGTTCAAGGGCGAAGGCCATCACCTGCGGGGTTGAGAATCCATCCACCCCATACTCTGTCGCGCTCTGAGCGATGCCCAGACCGAATTCCAGGTCTGCGAAGGCTGCCATGGTATAGGTCAGTTTGGAGAAACATTTCATCATGTAGGTAGGAAGACCCGGAGGGGAAATGGTGGCCCCGCATGTCATGGGACAGTTGTAGCAACTGATCAATCGCGTCCGCATGGTATCCAACGTCTGGGCCCACTCCGTTGCGATCTCTTCGTTCCAGAAATCCTTTCTGCGGACGCGGGAATTGCCCCACATAAAATTCTCGGTGTGCCACTTCTCGTCGTGGACCTTCATCTCCTGCGGCGACCCAAGCCCGGCCAAGATGGGCATGACCCCCGGGACCGGATTTTCATTGCGCCACTTGATGTACTCCAGCACTTCGTTGCAGAGTTCCAAAAATTCTGCAGGCCGGGCAACGTTGATGTCTTTGGTCCCACGGACGACGATCGCCTTGACCCCTTTATCTCCCATAACGGCCCCGATGCCGCCCCGACTGGCGCTGGACCTCCCCTGCTCGACGGAGGCGAAGTAGACCCTGTTTTCGCCTGCCAGGCCGATGGCCGCCACCTGGGCCCTTGGCTCCTTCAACTCCTGCTGAATGAGTTCGGCGGTTTCAACCGCGCCCTTCCCCTTCAAATGAGAGGCGTCCCGTATTTCCACCTTGTCGTTGTTGATCCATATATAGACCAAACTCGGGGACTTGCCCCGAAGGATCACCTTGTCGTAACCGGCATACTTCAATTCCGGGGCCCAGAACCCCCCCATCATGGAAAAGGCCATCAGCTGGGTCTGAGGCGAAATGGTGGAAACAATCGTGCGATTGCATCCCGTCGCAGGCGTGCCGCACAGGAGACCGGCGCTGAATATCAGCAAATTGTCCGGAGAAAAGGGTTCCACTTCCGGGGGGACCCGATCCCACAATATCTTGGCATTTGTTCCCAACCCGCCCAGATACAGTTCGGTATCTCTCGGGTCTGTTTCCACCCTCTCGATGTTTCCCCGGGTGAGATCAATTTCCAGATTAAATCCTGTCTCTGCATACCTCATGCTTTACCCTTTCTCAATTACCTGGATCCGTGGTCTGCCGCTTGACAACGCAAGCGACCTTACTTTCAAAGCTGTCCGGATGGATCGGGATGGTACAAATGCAATTGATCCGAACCGCCCCGTTTCTGCCCCGGGGGCCGATGGCCAGCGCCGGAGAGACGACTAACCCTCCAAGTCTTTCCTGAGATTAATGAAGTTACTCCGGTCAAATCCCAGTGTCTTAAAAAAAGACAGGAGGTCAACAGAATCCCACCGGACAGTGGTATATATATCGTTGATCCCCTTTTCCCGGTATACCGCCAATATCGCCTCTGCCAGTTTCTTGCCGATGCCCTGTCCCATAAATTTGGGGTCGACGCCGAGGGTTGCGATCCAGGCCCC
>JAWOIH010000341.1:0-3504 GCA_046484725.1 Candidatus Desulfacyla sp.
GATCGATACTGCTCTTCACTTTGTTGGAGCGCCATCTCAGCCTGTTTCCGCTCGGTGATATCGCGCGTGACGCCCAGCAAACCGATAGACTTTCCCTTGGAATCCCTCAGAAAACCGAGGAGAAAGTCGGTTTTCTGAGGGATTCCAAGGGAAAGTCTATCGGTTTGCTGGGCGTCACGCGCGATATCACCGAGCGGAAACAGGCTGAGATGGCGCTCCAACAAAGTGAAGAGCGGTATCGATCTCTGGTGGAAAATACCCTGGATGGTTTTTTTATGTGTGAGATTCCTTCAGGACGATTTCTGTTTCTGAACCAAAGGAGCAGCGAACTCTTTGGCTACAGCCCGCAAGAGAGCCTGAGACTGACCGTCTGGGATGTCGTGTCTCCTGAGGAGCGCGGGCATATCCGGAATCGCATTCAGGAACGGCTGGAGGGAGGGGATGTGGGCAGTGCGCGTCAGATTTATACGTTGCTTCGTAAGGATGGATCGACCTTCCGCGCAGAGATATCCACATCCCTGGTCACCTATCGGGAAAAACCATCCATACAGGGCGTTGTTCGTGATGTCTCCGAGCAGGAGCGGCTTCAGCAGCAGCTTGAGCGGGCCCAGAGAATGGAGGCCATCGGGACCCTTGCCGGCGGCATTGCTCATGATTTCAACAACCTGCTCATGGCCATACAGGGAAACGCCTCTCTCCTCCTCTTCGACGGGGATATCCCCGACGCCCACCGTGAAAGGATAGCAAAAATCGAACAATATGTTCATGACGGGGCCGATCTCACCAGACAGCTTCTGGGCTTTGCCAAGGGCGGCAAGTACGAGGTCAGGCCTTCAGACCTGAACGAAACCGTCAATAAGACATGCGAGATGTTCGGGCGCACCAAGAAAGAAATCAAGATCCACACGAGGCGCCAGGAAGATATCTGGGCAGTGGAAGTAGATCGGGGTCAGATCGAACAGGTTCTGCTGAATCTCTATGTGAACGCCTGGCAGGCCATGCCGGGGAGCGGAGATCTGTACCTGGAGACAAAAAATGTGAGGCTGGGTGAGGAGGAGGCCCGGCGTTTGAATGTCAAGCCGGACAATTATGTGAGGATTTCGGTTGCCGATACCGGGGTCGGCATGGACGAGGCCACCCAGAGGAGGATATTCGACCCGTTTTTCACCACAAAGGAGATGGGGAGGGGAACCGGATTAGGCCTGGCATCGGCCTATGGGATCATCAAGAATCATGATGGAATCATTGATGTCTACAGCAAATTGGGTCAAGGGACCACCTTTCATATCTACCTGCCCGCTTCCCGGAAGAAGATCATGCCTGAAAGGGATGTCATTGAGGAGATCTCGCGTGGGTCGGAGACCATCCTTATTGTTGACGACGAGGAGATAATTGTCGATGTTGCTGTGGATATATTAAAAAGTCTTGGCTACACGGTTTTGTCGGCAAGAGGGGGCAGGGAGGCCATCGAAATCTACAAGGATACATGGCATGGGATTGATCTGGTCATCCTGGACATGATCATGCCTGACATGAACGGTGGAGAGGTATATGACAGGCTCAAGGAGATCAACCCGGACATCAAGGTCCTCCTTTCCAGCGGATACAGCATGGATAGCAAGGCCAAGGAGGTCCTGGCCCGAGGCTGCGACGGCTTTATTCAGAAGCCGTTTGGTGTCAACGCCATATCGCGAAAGCTGACCGAGATTATCCACGGAGACTATCAGGATTTCCCTGAATGAAGGCCGGGTAGGGTCTTAAAGGCACTCAAGGAAATCCTCCAGCGACATCCTTATAAGCTCCTCTTTCAATTGATCGTCGCTTAACATATCGCCGTTGAGCTCATCCATGGTTTTGGGATGCATCATCTTCAAAAGCGATGCGTCACTCTTTTCATGGAGCCATGCCGTCACCCATGTCACGGGGGCCTTGATTTCATCCAATTCCGCCCACAGGCCATCGGCGGCCTGTTTTGCATTGCCTGAAGCAAGATGCGGGGCCGCAAAAAAACGGTCCAGAATGACGGACAGGGGGGTATGTGCCTCTTTTTCGATTAGCCGTTGCAGTTTCTGCCGGTAGGCCATTTCATAGAGACCCGGGGACATTTCTCCTTTGAAGAGCGCCCTGTCGATGAGGACCCCGTATTTGCGACACAGGCCCCGGTCGGACCGAAGGGGCTCCGGGACCCATATGGTCCCATGGGCAGGATCTTTCTCTTCGACATGGACGGGCATTGGAGGAGGCGCAATCGCGTCCTCTGGGTCGGCCGCCTTATATTTCGGGAACAGCGCGATCCGGTCCCCGGGCCTCAGGGGGACAAATGTGCCGTCAGCCGTCTCATAACCCACTTCATGATGCCCGCAGGTCGGGCAGTTCCGCGAAGTGATGATGCCCATTACTACATCGTGAGTATTCATGTCTCAGATTTCGCTTTCTTTCATAGGTGTTTCGATCGAATAACCGGATGCGGGGAGTGTGAAGGTATCTCCATATGAGGTACCCGACGAATCTCTGAAATCCGGACACCGCAACCATCTTCCTGTCAACCAGCCTATCAACCCGCCACTTCAATTGTCAAGATATTGGGTTTCTCAAAATGCCCTTCTCTGTGGCAACGGCTTTCACAATGGAGTATCCGCTCCTGCCGCTTACCACTATTTACAGATGGGGCAAAAGAAGGTACTTTGGTTTGAGGAGGGATCCCAATGAAGACGACACAGGTTTTCGACCCATGGCCGGAGAAGTACGATCAGTGGTTCGAGACCCCCATCGGAAGGCTGATCAAGACGTGCGAAACAGAATTGGTTCTTGACATGCTGAGGCCTGCCAGGGGAGAGCGGATACTGGATGCCGGGTGCGGGACCGGGGTCTTTACCCGGGAAATCATCGAGGCAGGCGCGCGGGTTGTGGGCCTTGAACTCTCTTTTCCCATGCTCGCGCGGGCACGGGAAAAGCTTTCCGGGGATCCGTTCACGGCGGTCCAGGGGGATATGAACACACTTCCCTTTAAAGACCATAGCTTTGATAAATCCATGTCCATCACCGCCATCGAGTTTATCAAAGACGCTCGATGTGCCGTGGAGGAACTCTTCCGGGTCACCAGGCCCGGGGGCCTTATCGTAGTGGCCACCCTGAACCGTCTCAGCCCGTGGGCCAAGCGGAGGCGGCGCTCGGGAAAAGAAGGTCATTCCCTTTTTCAGGATGTAATCTTCAGGTCCCCTGAGAATATGCGGCATCTGTCTGCGGTGCCGTGCACATGCCGGACGGCCATCCATTTTCAAAAAGACGAAGATCCGCAAAGGGCAAAGGAGATCGAACAGGCGGGCCGGTTACACGGGCTCGATACCGGGGCCTTTCTGGCGTGCTGCTGGCGGAAGCCAGCTCTCCCAGGGCATGCCCGGTGAAGAGGGCCTTTTTCAATACCTCTCCATGGCTCATCTTCCGGTTTACCCTAAACCATGGCGGTTTTTCTTGACTCACGCCCAATTTTCAATAAGATGTGCA
>JAWOIH010000445.1:0-7655 GCA_046484725.1 Candidatus Desulfacyla sp.
GCAAGGCCGAAAACCTGGCCGGTTCGGTGTTCTGCAACCGGTGCGGGGAAAAGATGGGAAGTGAGCTAAAGTGACTAAAATGCGCTAAAATGCCTAAAGTTAAGAGCGTTAAGCTCGAAGCTCGAAGCTCAAAGCTCAAAGCCCAACGAACCCAACGAACCCAACGAACCCAACGAACCCAACGAACCCAACGAACCCAATAAACCCAATAAACCCAACGAACCATTAACCAGTTCACCAGGAACGAGCATCCGGCATCCGGCAACAGGGGTCAGGAGTCAAAAAATACATTAGCCATCGGCCATCACTGTCCGGTAACGAGCAACCAGAAACGAGCGACGCGTAACCGGCAACCAGCAACCATCAAGAGTTCGGCAATGGGTTTTATTGTTGTACAGGAATGCCCCCAGTGCGGGGGGCCCGTTGAACTGGACGAGGCCGATCGGCTGCTCCGGTGCCCCTACTGCGGGGTCAACAGCTTTCTTTTCTCCCACGACTGCTACCGCTTTGTCCTCCCCCACAAGGCAGGCAACCGGGACCTTATCTTTGCCCCTTATCTCCGTTTCAAGGGGAGCGTCTTTTCCTGCGACATGGAGGGCGTTCACTACCGCATCGTGGATATCACCCGGTTGGGCGTCCCGTTCAAACGATTCCCCATCTCCCTGGGCCTGAGGCCACAGGCCATGAAGATGCGGTTTGCAGGAACGGATGCGCCGGGCTCTTTCTTGAAGTGCTTCAGCAAACCCGATGATCTGCTGATCCGGGCGGAGAGGAAATCGTCGACCGCGGGCATGGGAGATGTCCTGTTTACGGCCTCCATCGGAGAGGCCGTGAATCTCATCTATCTCCCCCTCTATGTGGAACAAAAGACTCTTTTTGACGGGATAACCAACAGCCCGATCGCCGGATTGCCCAAAGAGGGCGATATCTTCGCTTCCATTACGGAGCGCCGGCCAGGATGGAAGCTGACATTTATGTCTACCCTCTGCCCCCGTTGCGGGTGGGACCTGACAGGAGAGAGGGACAGCGTCGTTTTGACGTGCAGCAATTGCGAGACCGCATGGGAGGCCAAAAAAGGGAGATTCGTTCAAATGGATCTCGCGGTGGTGTCCGGGGATCAGCCTAAGGCCGTTTACCTCCCTTTTTGGAGGATGTCTGTCCGGACCACCGGCATCCCGATCTCCTCATATGCCGATTTCATCCGCGCCACCAACCAGCCCAAGGTCATCCAAAAGGCCTGGGAAGATCAGGAGATGCACTTCTGGTGCCCGGCCTTCAAGATCCGGCCCAATCGATTTCTTTATCTTTCAAGGCGGATGACGGTGGCACAGGACGTGCTGGAGCCCAACGGGAGACTCCCTCTGAAAAACCTTTATCCGGTAACGCTTCCCCTCAGCGAGGCCAAACAGGGGATCAAGGTCACCCTCGCAGGATCGGCCGTCAATAAGAGGAAGCTGATGCCGCGTCTTCCGGATATCCGACTCTCCATAAAAAGCCCATCTCTAATCTATCTCCCTTTCCGTGAGACCGTCCATGAACTGATTCAGATCCACACCCATGTCAGCATCAACAAGAACTCGCTGGAATTCGGTCGATTTCTGTGAGATGGGACCTCATCGTCCGAATCATCCAGTATCCACCATCCAGGATCAAGAAGAGGCCTTTCGAGCGGCCTTGGTCTCCTTCCTTCGAGCAAGCCATTCGCTGAAGCGCTGGAGGGTGACGTAGAAGATGGGGACGAAGAGGACGGCCAGGAGCGTGGAGCCGAGCATGCCGCCGACGACTGCCGTGCCGAGGGCCTGGCGGCTGGCAGCGCCGGCCCCCTCGGCCACCACGAGGGGGACCACCCCGAGGATAAAGGCAAAGGAGGTCATGAGGATGGGCCGGAATCGACGTCGAGAGGCCTCCACCGCGGCCTCGTAGAGGTCCGTTCCCTTGGCCCTCAGTTCCCGGGCCACCTCTACAATCAAAATGGCGTTCTTGCTGGCCAGCGCCACCAGCAGGACGACCCCGATCTGGGTATAGATATTGTTGTCGAATCCCCGTATGGTCAGCGCGATCACGGTTCCGAGGAGGGCCAGGGGGACGACGAGGATGACGGCCGCCGGGCTGGTCCAGCTCTCATACTGGGCGGCCAGCACCAGAAACACCAGGAGCACGGACAGGGCCAGGATAAAGAGGGCCTGGTTTCCCACCAGTTTTTCCTGGTAGGACATGGCGGTCCATTCAAAGCCCATATCCTGGGGTAGCTTTTTCTTGGCCATTTGCTCCATGAGGGCCATGGCGTCCCCTGAACTGGACCCCGGAGCGGCCGTTCCCGTGATGGCCGAGGTCAGAAACAGATTGTAGAGGCCGATGACGGCCGGGCCCGTTGTCAGATTGACATCCGACAGGGTCCCTAATGGCACCATGTCGCCCGTGGCGTTTCGCGTGTATAACTGCCGGATCTGTTCAGGCTCCATACGGTGGTGGCTGTCCGCCTGCACGTAGACCTGAAAGGTCCTTCCGAACTTATTGAACTGGTTGACATAGTAGGAACCCAGGTAATCCTGCATGGTGGAGAATACGTCCGATACGTCCACATCCAGGTTCTGGGCCTTGATCCTGTCCACATCCGCTCGAAGCTGGGGGACCCCGGGGGTGTAGGTGGTGGTGAGTCCGGCCAGGTTGGATTGGGCGTTGCCGTCCTGGATCATCTCATAGGTCATTTGACCGAGCCGGGCAAAGTCAAAACCGGTGCCCTTCATCTGCAACTGCATCTGAAAGCCGCTGGCCACGCCCAGACCTCGGATGGCCGGGGGAATGACCGCAAAGGCAAAGGCATCCTGAATTTGAGCGAGCCTGGGACGGAGGTGTGCGAGGATGTCACCTTGGCTGATTCCCTTTTTCCCCCGCGTTTCAAAATCCTCATAGGTCACGAACACCATTGCGGCGTTAGAAAGGGAGGTAAAATTATCGAGAAGGGAGACCCCTCCCACCGTCACGGAATCGGCCACGCCGGGCGTCTGGTCGATAATCGCCTCCACCCGTTTCATGACCTCTTGAGTGCGTTCCAGGGAGGCGCTGTTCGGAAGCTGCACCCCTACGATGGCATATCCCTGATCTTCGTCCGGAAGAAAGCCGGTGGGAAGTGACATAAATGCCCATGCCGTCACGACGAGCAGTCCGGCAAAAACCAGCATCAGGGGAATGCTGATCCGCACCATCCACCCGACCAGGCGGGTATAGGCCCGTTCGCAAACCCCGAACACCGTGTTGAATCCCCTGGCAAATATATTGAGCTTCGTGGTGCGGGGCTTCAGATACAGGGCGCACTGGGTCGGTTTGAGAGTGAGTGCGTTGATGGCGCTGATGACGGCCGTGGATGCGATCACCAGGGCGAACTGGCGGTATAACTGCCCTGTAACCCCAGGGATAAAGGCCGCGGGGAGAAAAACGGCCATGAGGACGAGGGTGATCCCCAGGACCGGCCCGGTCAGCTCTTCCATTGCCCTGATGGAGGCCTCTTTGGGACTGAGTCCCTGCTCCACCCCATAGGATGCCCCCTCCACAATGACAATGGCATCGTCCACCACAATCCCGATGGCCAGGATCAGGGCGAAAAGGGTAATCATATTGACGGAAAAACCGAGGGCCGCCATGGCGATGAAGGCCCCGATGATGGTGACCGGCACGGTGGAGGCGGGGACCAGCACAGCGCGCCAGCTCTGCAAAAAGACCATGATGACCAGAAGCACCAGGACGCCTGCCTCATAGAGGGTCTTGTACACCTCATCGATGGAGGCCTTGGTAAACAGGGTGGTATCATAGGGGATGCTGTACTCCAGCCCCTGGGGAAACCGCTGGCTCATCTCAGCAATGGAGGCCTTCACCTTTTCTGCCAGATCAAGGGCATTGGCGCCGGGGAGCTGGTAGATGCCGATGCCGGCCGCGGGCTTGCCGTTGAGCTCAAAAAACTGACTGTAGGTCTGGGCCCCCAGTTCCACCCGGGCGACATCCCGCACGCGAATAATGCGACCCCCCTCTCCAGGATTCAGTTTGACGATGATGTTTTCAAATTGCTCCACTTCATCCAGCCTCCCATGGACATTGACCGTAAACTGGAAATCCTGGGTGGATGGGGCAGGCGGCATGCCGATCTGGCCCGCCGGGACCTGAATATTCTGGTTCTTGACAGCCTTGACCACGTCCGCGGGCGTCAGATTATAGGCCCTGAGCGAATCCGGGTTCATCCAGATCCGCATTCCATATTGACCGGCGCCAAAGACCTGCACCTGTCCCACCCCGGGAATGCGGGAAAGGGTGTCCACCAGATTGATGTAGGCATAGTTGGTGAGATACAGACTGTCAAAGACGTTTTTGGGTGAGGAGAGCGCAATGACCATCAGCATGTCCGTCGAAACCTTTTTGGTCACGACCCCCTGCACCTGCACCTCGGGCGGCAAGGCCGGCATGGCGATGGCGACCCGGTTTTGGACCAGGACCTGGGCAAAGTCCATATCCGTTCCCAGTTCGAACGTCACGATGAGCTTGTAGGTTCCGTCGCTGGCGCTGAAGGACTGCATGTAGAGCATGTGCTCCACCCCGTTGACCTGCTGTTCGATAGGGAGAGCGATGGTATTGGCGACGATGCTGGCGCTGGCGCCGGGATAGATGGTGGAGACCTGTACGGTGGGCGGGGTGATATCCGGGTACTGGGCCACCGGGAGTCCCACCAGGGCCACCACGCCGAGAAGGACCGTGAGGATGGCAATCACATTGGCGAAAATGGGTCGTTCGATAAAAAATTTGGAGAGCATGAAAACCCCTTCCCTGTTATCAGCGTTTTGGTGAGGATGCGGTTTTCTGGGACTGGGCTTCGGGCTTCTCCTTCTGGTGTTCGCCGGATTTGACATCAGCCTTTGGTTCAGACGGCGTCTTCGCAGGAGGGGGACCCGCATTCTCCCGAATCGGAGTTACCTCGGCCCCCGGCCGGGCCCTTTGGATGCCATTGGTTACAACCCAGTCCTCCTTGTGGAGTCCTTCCAGGACGGCCCGATTTCCTTCCACCAGGGGCCCGAGCCGAACGGTGCGTTGTTCGACAACGTTCTTGTCATTGACCACCAGGACGTAGGTCCCCCTCTGGTCCACCCCCACAGACCGGTTCGATACAAACAGGGCTTCAGGAATGGTATCCACAGGGATTCGAACCCGGACGAACATCCCTGGAAGCATCTTGGGAATACCGCCCTGAAGGGGGTTATCGAAGATGCCTCGGAGGAGAAGGGTACCGGTGCTGCTGTCCAGGGCCGTCGCCGCAAAGTCGAGTTTGCCCTTGTGGGGATAACCTTTTTCCCCCTCGATGGCGAGATAGACCGGAAAAGGCGCCAGGTCGCGCTTGCCGTCTTCCTTGTCCTTTTCCATGGCCCGAACGAGGTCCTTCTCATTGACATTGAAGTAGGCGTAGATGGGGTCCAAGCGGTAGATCGTGCTCAACAGGGTTGCCCCGCCTGAACCCACCAGGTTCCCGATATCCACCAGGTGCCGGTCCATCCTGCCTAAAAATGGGGCTTTGATCGTGGTGTAGCCCAAATTGATCCTGGCAATTTCCAGGTTGGCCTTCGACTCGTCAAGACTGGCCTGGGCCGCATCCTGCTCGGCCTGCCACTTTTCCACTTCAGACTGGGAAGTGGCGCTTTGCCTGATCAACTGCTGTTGCCGCTTGTATTCCTGGCTGGCCCTGAGGAGCCTCGCCTTGGCCGAGGCCACGTTGGCCTCGGCCAGTTTCACCTTGGCCTCATAGGGTGGGGGCTCGATCACAAAGAGGGTTGCATCCTTTTTGACCACATCCCCATCTTTGAATCCGATTTGGGTAAGAAACCCTTTTACCCTGGCCTTCAGTTGCACCAGCTCAACGGCCTGGGTATTCCCGGTCATGTCCAGGTATTCGGTGAGGGGCTGGACCAGGGGATGGCTTACGGTAACCTTTGGGGGAGGAGGGGCGACATACCTGTTTTCCTCTTCCTTGCATCCGGAAAGGCCAGCCACAACCAACAACACCCCTGCCAGCTTGGCCAGGATCCCTGACCCATGCAGGCGCCACGCGCTATTTCTATTGAGAGTCTTCATGCCGTCATTCCTACCAGTCTGGCGCCCGGAACAGGGCGTCCTTTTTTTCCTGAGGGGCCGGCTCCACAGCGGCGGGTGTGAGCAGGTCGCCCCAATTTGTCCGATTTTTCATGGTCTCCAGGATATCCGGAGGGATGAAATCCTGACCGGTGCGCATCTCCCAGCCCCCCCCGAGGGCCCTGTAAATGGAAACCAGACCCTGGGGCACGTCCCCGCGACCGATGACCAGGTTGTCCTGCTGAAGCAGGAGGGCCTGCTGGGCCGTAAGCACCGTGGTGTAGTCCGTGGCCCCTTCCCGATACTGGATCATGGAGAGTTCCACAGACCGTTTGGCCGCATCGGCCGCCAGGGTGAGGTATCGGACCTCTTCCTGGGCCTTCACAAAGGCCACCAGCCCATCCTCCACCTCCTTCTGGGCCTGGAGGACCGTGTTTTGATAGGTCAGGAGCAGTTCCTGGAAACGGGCGTCTTGGGCCCGCACTTGATTGGTGATCTGACCGTAGTTGAGGATATTCCATTGAAAGGTGGGGCCGATAAATCCGGTCCGGCTTTTCCAGGAAAAGAGGTCCCCGATCCCGAACTGGCCGGCGTCGCTGGCCAGGAGTCCAAAGCTGCCCGTCAGGGAGAACATGGGATAGAGATCCGCCTTGGCAATGCCGATCTGGGCGCACTGGGTCATGGCCCGGAGTTCTGCCAGCCGAATGTCAGGTCTTCGCCTCAAGAGATCGGCCGGAATCCCTACCGCAATGGTCGGGGGAACCGAGGGAATTCTCGAATCGCCCTTGAGCAGGGGATCTACTTCCATGGGGGGCACGGCAAGGAGGATGCTGAGGGCGTTCTTGGCCTGTCTCAGGCTCGATTCCAACTGGGGGATGGAGGCCTCGGTGGCGTTCAACTGGGTCAGGGCCTGCTGGACATCCCGCTCGCTGGTGGCGCCCCCTTCAAAGCGGGCACGGGCGATGCGAAGACTCTCCTGTTGAATAACCAGGTTGTCCCGTGCGATCTGGACCCTTTCCCCCAGGGTGCGAATCAGGACGTAGGTGCTCGCCAGGTCGGAGGAGAGGGTCACCATGGCGTTGTCGTAGGCTGCAATGGCGCCCAGCAGATTGCTATCGGCAGCCTCCACGGCACGCCTCAGCTTACCCCAGAAATCCATCTCCCAGCTTGCCGAAACCCCGAGCTGGGCCTCCCAGAAGCCAAAGCCCACGGGGTTTGACGTTCCGGGCTGGGGGGATGCGGGGGCCCGCTCGCTGGATCGGTTGTACTGGATGGAGCCGAACCCCTGCTGGCTCTGGGGATAGAGGAGGCCGACGGCAACGCCCAACTGGGCGCGGGCCGCAAAGACCCGCACGCCAACGGTCCGAAGGGGAAGGTTCTGACGATAAGCCGTCTGCACCAGGCTGTCCAGCACCGGGTCGTCCAAGGCCTTCCACCACTCGGCCTGTGCGGGCGCTTCCGTACGCACCCCGTCTTTGCCCGATCCCATCCAGGTGTCGGAGACCTTGAGGGACGGCGCAGCATAGTCGGGCCCCACCTTGGTGCACCCC
>JAWOIH010000461.1:0-4475 GCA_046484725.1 Candidatus Desulfacyla sp.
TGAGGACATAGGGGGCATATGCCGACCGGGTCCGTATCTGATACCCTTCTGCCACTTCCTTCAGGCAGAAGCTCCTCGCCATGGCATCATAGGCGGCCTGCAAGGATGTCAGGGCGGCCTTGACATCCGGGAGCGGGATGTCCGGCAGGCACCTGTGTATCTCCTGCACGTTCAAGGGCTTGCTTGACGCGAACAGGAGGGCCTCAACAATCAATTCAAGCGGTTTCTCCATGTGTAAAACCGTTCACGGCTCAGAGGTCCAGATCCGCACCGATATCCTCTGCTCCATTGGCATCGAAATTTGCGACGAGACGGATGTCGCTGTTGTTGTAACACGTCTGAAATACCTTGACAAGACCGAGGTGAACCAGCTCCAGAAGCGCTAAGAAAGTAACGATAAACTCGGGAACCCTCCGGTCTTCGCTGAAGATCTCATCAAAGACCATTTCCCGTTTCTCCTTCAGCAACGATAGAATAAGCCGCGATTTTTCCTTTATGGACCATTTTTCGTGTCTGAACGTCATCAGCATATCGCCGGGCTGACTTCTCTCCATGATCCGCCTGAACGCGTCAATCAGATGAAACAGACTGATATCCAGGCGGGGTTCGTCAGCGTGAGGTTCGGCCTCTTCCCAGGAACCATCTTTTCTGGAAAAGACATCTCTTCCCAGGATCTCCCGCTCCGAGAGCTCCTGTGCCACTTCCTTGAGTCGCATGTATTCCAGGAGCGGCCGTGCAATTTCATCGCGCGGATCCTCTTCATCCTCTTCATCGGATCCCGGAAGCAGCATCTTCGACTTGATATGGATCAGGGTGGCGGCCATGACCAGAAAGTCGCCGGCAACGCTCATGTTGAGGGCCTTCATCATGTCCAGATAGGCCAGGTACTGTTCGGTGATGGTGGTGATGGGGATATCGAAAATATCCACCTCATTCTTATGAATCAGGTGAAGGAGCAGGTCCAAAGGCCCTTCAAATATCTCCAATTTGACTTCGTAGTCCATTTATCAGTGCCTAAGGTGAGCTGAAGTTTACCCTGTGAAATGCGAAGCCCATTTCCCCGGGGTGCCCGAGGTGCCTAACGTTGTAAACCCGCAGGCAGGAGCACAGGCCGGGGGTCGGCAGCCGGATGTCGGAAGTCAGAAAACATATCGTGTTCTCGAAACGAGCAACGAGTAACCAGCCTAAATCTTCACCGCCTCCCTGACCTCAGCCATGGTGTTGCGGGCAATAGCCCTGGACCTTTCATTGCCGTCTGCCGCAATCTCTTTCACCCGCCCCATATCGGATTCCAGTTTCCTTCTCCTGGCCCGGATCGGTTCCAGTCCACGCTTCAGGCTGGCAGCCATCATCCGTTTGCATTCCACGCACCCGATCTCGGCCGATGGGCATTCATTCCGGATGGCCTCGATGGTTTCCGGTTTTGAGTAGATTTCGTGAAACGAAAAGACATTGCAGACCGTGGGATCGCCGGGGTCGGATTTCCTGGCCCGCTGGGGATCGGTTATCATCTGCGATACCTTGACGTCGATCTCTTCGTCGCTGTCTGTCAGGAATATGGCGTTGCCGTAGCTCTTGCTCATCTTGCGCCGGTCGAGCCCCAGGATCTTGGAGGTGGGGGTCAGCAGGACATCAGGAACAGGGAACACCTCCCCGTAGAGGTGGTTAAAACGACGGGCGATTTCCCTCGTGAGTTCAACGTGGGGGGCCTGGTCCTCGCCCACAGGGACCCCATTGGCCTTATACATCAAGATGTCGGCCGCCTGGAGCACAGGATACCCTAAAAACCCATAGGTATACACGTCCTTCTGTCTCAGTTCGGTGAGCTGCTCCTTGTATGTCGGGTTCCTCTCCAGCCAGGGAAGGGGGGTGAACATGGAAAAAATCAGGAAGAGCTCCGCGTGTTCCTTGACTTCGGACTGGATAAAAAAGGTGGAGACCTCCGGGTCGAGCCCCACTGAAATCCAATCAATAATAATATCATACGTACTCTCTCGAATGATATCGGGGTGTGCATATTCACTGGTGAGGGCATGCCAGTCTGCAATGAAATAAAAACATCGGTACTGCTCCTGGAGGTGTTTCCAGTTCAGGAGAGCCCCGTGCAGATGTCCGAGATGCATTTTTCCAGTGGGCCTCATGCCGCTTAAAATAGTTCCCTTGTTCATTTGATTACATATCCCTTTCATGCAACAGATCGCCGAATGTGTCTTTCACAAAACGGATTTCGTCGTCCCGTGTCTTCAATAAGTTGTTTAATCTGGCCTCCAACAGTCCGTCAAAGATCTCTTTGAAAACAGGCCCTGACTTCAGACCCATCTGCAACAGGTCTTTTCCGTCTATCAGGATCTTTGTCCCCTTCAACCGGGTAAAGTAAAATGAAATAAGCCGTTTCATTTTTTCGCTTCTGGCCTTTGCCATCAGATAGAGCAGCGTCTCCGTATCATAGGCAAGAAGCAACGTATAGAGCTGATAATTGGTCCCATCGAACTTGAACAGCGCGTCCAAAAGCATCTCCCCGCCTCCCCCCGTGTGCGGCGTCTTCTGGGCGATGTCCATATCCCTCGTGAGACGGTTGAATGTATCGACATCGAGCGCGCCGGTCAGGCCGTACCAGTATATTTTCCATGGCTCAAACGGCTCTTCCAGATAGAGGAGATGATACCAGACGATGACCTCCCTGATCTCTTCCAGGATATCCTGGACCTGCACGGTGAGTCGGATATCGGGATGGATGAACTTCAATAGCTGCAACTCATTCATCCGGTGGATGATCTGCAGGGGGTCCGGCTCCTTCAGGATCAGTTTGAATTCCGCGAAAATGCGGTGGGACGCGATACCATCCATCCAGTTCATCTTGATGGCATTTTTGAGCAGCGAAAGCGTCAATTTCCCGATCTTGAAACCAAATCGCTGTTCAAACCGGATAGCACGGAGCATGCGGGTCGGGTCTTCCACAAAGCTCAGGTTATGCAGGACCCGCAGGGCCTTTTCCTTGATGTCTTTCTGGGCCCCGAAATAGTCGATAAGGATTCCGTAATGCTTCTCATTCAGTTTGACGGCAAGGGTGTTGACCGTAAAATCTCGGCGGTACAGATCCAGTTTCAGGGAGCTGGTCTCCACGATGGGGGGGGCCCCCGGGGCCTCGTAGTATTCTATCCTGGCCGTGGCCACGTCGACCTTGAAACCGTTTGGAAAGATCAGTACGGCGGTCCCGAATTTCTGGTGGCTTCTGATTCGGGCACTGTGGTGTCGGGCAAATTCTCGGGCAAATTCGATGCCGTCTCCCTCGATGACGATGTCCACATCCAGGTTTTCGTGCTTCAAAAAGATATCTCTGACCAACCCCCCCACGAGATATGCATTATATCCCAGCATATCAGCTGTCTTACCGAAATCTTTAAGAAGTTTGACGAGTCTTTCCGGCAACCGGTCTCCCATGATCCCGGCCAGGTTCTTCTTTCGGACAACAGGGGCGTCGTTCTTGGCGTCATACACGAACTCGGGCGCCTCCGGGTTCCCCAGCAGAATCGTAAGGAGATCGGTCCGGGTGATGACGCCCAACGCCTTCCCGTTTTCCACGACCGGGAGGATCCTTAGCCTCCCCCGGATGATCAAGTCCTGGATTTCCTTCAGGGACGCGTCCGGACGGACGGTTGAGAACTCAATATTCATATATTCATGAACACGGATATCCCCAAGCCCGAAAAAGACTGCTTTCTCAACCACCTGGCGTGTGATGTAGCCTTGAAGAATCTCATCGTTCACCACCAGAAGGACGTTAATATTGTAGCGGGTCATCAACTCAGCGGCCCGCTTGACCGTCTCGGAGGAACCGATCTGTATGACCGGTGAAGACATCATATCCAGGGCGCTTCTGACAGGGTTGATACGGGTATCCAGCAGGGCATTCAGGGATCTCTCCACCTGGATCAGGGTCTGACCTTTGATGGTGGCCGAGGCCGCCTGGGGATGCCCCCCCCCTCCAAATGCGTTGGCGATCTCTGCGGCGTTCACCTCGTCTATCCGGCTGCGGGCCACCAGATAGATTCGGTCGTCCATTTGGGCCAGGGCAAAGACCACGTTCAGGTTCTCCATCTCCATGTATTTATGCACAAGGACCGCAAAATCGGCGATGTATTCATCGGTGATGACCTTGGTAATGGACACCTCCACCCCATTGATGATACGGGTCGCGGCGGACCGTGTCAGGTCGTTTAAAAGCCACAGATGCTCTATGGTCAATTCGCGGGTGAGCATGTCCGAGATGACGTTGTGGTCGGCCCCCTGCCGGGCAAGCCAGGCGGCGGCCTCGTAATCTTCGTCGGTTGTGGAGGAAAAGGTGAAGGATCCGGTGTCTTCATGGATCCCGGTGCACATGATGGTGGCCTCGTCAGGGGTTACCGGGATATCCTTTTCTCGAAGAAGACGCGTCAGGATAGCCGTAGCCGAACCTGTCCTGCGGATAACCTCCA
>JAWOIH010000463.1:0-3977 GCA_046484725.1 Candidatus Desulfacyla sp.
GGAGATTTTAAGACGGTTAGAAAGAAAAATAGACCAATCTGATGAAGTCAGCCTTATTAAGGCACCTAATGGGACCTTTAGAAAGAGGCAATTAAACTTATGCGCGGTCACCACAGCTCAGAAATTCATTACAGCTTCAATTAATGACCCAACTGAAACCCACTCTGAACATGCAGAGTTCAACGGATGGACCACCTCACTGATGAACTGTCGGTAACTTGTCACAGTCGTTATTGCCTCAACTTTTTTTCTGTTGCGCATGAAGAAGTGAAATGCACTAAGAAAAGGTCTCCTATACCAGAAAAATAATTCAATACGTGACGCCTTTGGCCGGAATCTGATCGTCTGGACGGCCATTTCGGGACCAAGACATCTGTAACGATTACAATCGGTAAAGTTCACATTTGGGATACCGGTTCAGCTTGCTTCAACCCTCCCGTTGAAGAGGGATCAGGGGGAGGTGCTCCAGATTTGCAAAAGCTCCCCTGAGGGCGATCGAAACCATATCGAAGTCAGAAGCGGGATTCCGTGAGCCTGAGCTTCCGCAACGAGCGATTGGCAGAAGAAATCGTTAAAGTAACGGGTCGCCGGGGCGGGGTTTTTTTCGCATCCGGTGCACCACCTTGTTAAGCGACCGTTTGGCCTGTTAAAGTGGTTTTCATTAGGGATAGTCTGTTCGCCACCCATGTGCCTACCGTAACCGACAATACATCGATGATAACGCGGGCAAAGATATCCAAGACAGAGACTCTCACGAATACCAATACAAATAAGTTGTAAATCAACCAATAGCTTCCGAATATCAGAAAACCAAAGCGAAATGCGCGGACCGCAGAGGACCTCTGATCTCTTTCTTTCAGAAGGAAGAAGGTTATTGCTATCCAACAACCGATGCCTAATGTCCAAAGGAAAGTAGCAATGGGTTTCTGGGTGTAGGCCGACATAATATGGACAATTCCATAGCCGAAATATCGTCCGATGAGGAACGCAAGGGGAATGGGAATGATTGATCTCCAACCTATCTTTGAATCCTTCCGGGCATTCTGACTATCTGTACCGGCGAACCTCCCCAGAAATATCCCCAACATAAGTATGGAAATAGCATCAGCGGCAGAGGTGCGCAGTTCATCTACCGCAGAGGAATCGAAGATAAGACTCATTTCAAAAATCCCCAAGAAACACAAAACCCCAAAGGCAATGCCATACCGCCATCCCTTCATTGCCTTATCTCCGGGCAGACGATGTTGAATGAGAGAGAAAACACCTGTCAGGGTTCCGAACCATAGAATAAGAGCTACGCTGGCAGCGGGCAAAAAAAGGCCCTTCTCAACAAAAACACTTGGCGGGAAGTTGTACTCAATGCGTGGTGCAAAGAGCCTGTGAAGTATGACATCGAGAACCGCACAGGCAACAACGGAAAACACGATTTTCCACCACTTTGTTTTCAAAGTAGCCCTCCGGTTTGTGCGTTTTGATGTTTTTATGTCGCCCAACGAATTGGGTTGATTTGCAGAAAGTGCGGAACTTCAACCTAGGCAATGTTGACGGTTGAATCAAACCAGGACCATGGCACATCCGTCGGCACGGGGATCAGAGGCCCCGATCAGGACGCCCGTATCCCTGTCCCGAAGAATAATCTGCCCACGGCCGAACAAGACCCGATCCCAGCCGCCGACGCGCCCAACCTTATGACCGCGATCCTCCAGGTCGGCGATAGCCTTCTCCGGTATCCCCTCCTCCAGAGATACCATGCCGTCCGAAGTGCCCCCTGCAATGCAGAAGCGCGGCAGATCAAGAGCTGACTGGGGGTCATAACCGTCCATCAGGGCCAGAAACACCTGGAGATGCCCTTGAGGCTGCATGAAGCCGCCCATGACCCCGAAAGCAGCGAAAAGAGACTGAGGCTCGTCGCGGGTGATCATAGCAGGGATGATGGTGTGATAGGGCCTCTTGCCCGGGGCCACAACATTGGGATGGCCGGCCTCCAAGCTGAAGTTGTGGCCGCGATTCTGGAGGGTGAAGCCCCATCCGCTGGGGACGATGCCTGTTCCAAATCCCATGTAGTTGCTGTTGATGAAGGAGCATGCATTGCCTGATCCATCCACTACGCACAGATAAACCGTATCGGAGCCGGCTTCCGGAGTGCCACGCTTTTGATCAAGCTTTGCTTTCCGGGGATGAATCCTGCTGCGCCTGCGGGCGGCATATGATTTTGAAAGAAGGGCTTCCACCGGTACAGACATCTTGGAGGGGTCTGCCACATACCAACTAGTATCTGCAAAGGCTAGGCGCAGGGCTTCGATCTCCAGGTGAAGGCGATCCGGGGAAAGGGGATCGGCAGGCAGATCGAAACCCTCCAGGATGTTGAGGGCCAGGATCGCTGTAATGCCCTGCCCGTTGGGCGGGCACTCCCAAAGACGAAGCCCTTGATAAATAGTGCTGATCGGGGTGTCCCAAGTGGAGGCATGGGTTGCAAGATCCTCAAGGCTCATGCAACCGCCGGCCTCTTGAACGGTCGATGCGATGGCCGCCGCGATTTCACCCTCATAGAATGCTTGCTTGCCTCCCTCTGCCACGGTCCTCAGGGCCTTACCCAGGCCCGGATTGCAAAAAACCTCCCCAGCCCTGGGGCCCCTTCCCTCAAGGGTCATTTCCAGGCCGTTAAGAGCGGTTCTCATCTGCTGCTCTGCGCCCCGCTGCCAGAAATAGGCTGTGATGGGCGCAACAGGAAACCCTTCTTCAGCCAGCCGGATAGCGGGGGTTAGGACTTGGGCCATGTTGAGAGAGCCATGGCGTTCCAAGAGGTCGCACCACCCCGCACAGGCGCCGGGGACAGTTATCGTGTATGGGTGGTATGGGGGAAGGGAGTTTTTACCGGAAACGCCCGGGAGTGCGCGGATTCTTTCCAGGGTCAGGGCCGAAGGTGCGCGGCCGGATCCGTTCAGGGCGGTCAGGCCGCCGGTTCGAGCCTCATAGAACAAAGCGAAGCAATCCCCACCGATACCCGTAGAAGTGGGCTCGGTCACGTTCAAGGCCGCAGCGGTCGCCACGGCGGCATCCGCTGCGTTTCCCCCTTTTCCGAGGATTTCAAGGCCTGCTGCTGCGGCCAGGGGTTGGGATGTTGCTACCATGCCCGCCCGGCCCATGACCGGAGAGCGGCGAGAAGGATAGGCATAGGAGAGGTCCATCATCTGAAAATCCTTTCCGGAAAGTGACGATTCCGTCATAAACCCTACTACATTCTCATGGGGTTTCAAAAGACAATCATGCAGGTTCGGACAGGCTGCAGGCGGAGGAACTTGACTCCTGCCCTCTTCCTGTGGTTTTGTCTTGCATCCGTGGATGAAATCGGCTTCGAGGATTTCATATGACGCCCCTTCGGGACTTCACTCCAACCCAATGGGGCAGAATCAAAATTCCTTCCTTCTCATTGTGAGCGCCCCCGGGATTGTACAAGCTCTCGGTTCCATCTGGGATCCTGGGGCACGTGGCGATCTCCGTGACGCGAAAAATTTCCGATATTGTTCGGGTCGTCCCCGCCTGCCGCGGCAGTGCGACCCCTCGCGATGACATTGTGAGATAGCCCTTGCTGTAAGCCGGCAAGGGTCAGAGAGACAACAGAAAGATAAACATCGCATTTTTGGGGATTGTTCTCGTGGCCTTTGGTGATATAACCGTCGCAGCGGCGTTGGGCATCAACAGAGCGACGATGTACGGATGGTTGGCCCGTTATCGTGACGGGGGATGGGGCGCTTTGGACGCCCGGAAACGAGGAGGGCGTAAGCCCAAGCTCGATCCGAAGGCGATTCGATGGATATACAAAACCGTCACGGAAAAGAATCCCTTGCAACTCGAGTTCACGTTCGCCCTGTGGACTGCGAAAATGATTGGGCAAGTCATTTATAGTAAATTTGGTGTTAAGCTGAGCAAATCCTCGGTTTGTCGGTTGCTGGTACAGTTGGGATTGCCGCCTCAGC
>JAWOIH010000478.1:0-6106 GCA_046484725.1 Candidatus Desulfacyla sp.
AATTCCCCATAGAGAGAATGCTCCGGGACGGAAGGGCATGGGGTATCGCCGGCGGAACGCTTCAGATGCTCAAGATCACCATTGCCGGCATGCTATTCGGCAAGCGGTTTGATCAGCGCAGATAGGACTCAACCCCACTCGGAATACTAACAAAGCTTCATGGGAGGTTGGAAATGGGACAGTATTACAGGGATATTGACCATCTGTATGAGATCTATGGTTGTCTTATGGATAGGGTGCTCAGTGATAGTAAGATCGGGCCGAAGATGGCCAAATCGGGTATCATCATAAAATTTATCTATACCGATCCCGATGGCGAAATCACCATCGATCTCAAGAACAAACCTTCAAGGGAAGGGTATTACGGGACCTTTTATCTGGGCCCGTGCGGTGTCAAAGAGGATGTCTGGTCCAAACAGTCCGCGGATCATTCCCACCGATTCTGGCACGGGTTTGAGAATCCCGTGGCCTCGGTGGCCAAGGGAAAGGTGAAACAGGGCGGAAAAATCACGGCCATGTTGAAGCTTCTGCCGGTGGTAAGACCCTCATTCAAGGTCTTCCCGGTCATATTGAAGGATCTGGGGTACGAGGATCTTATCGTAACAAAGCGATGAAGACAACATCCAAGAGGTTTGCACTAAGAACATCCACGGGAGGCATTCCATGTTTTACAGGGAAATGATCCATCAGATGGTAGCGCGGCACGGGGACAGGGTCGCCGTGATAGACGGAAGAAGACCCGAAGGAGTGACCCATAACGATCTGGACAGGTCCAGCAACGCCATTATTGCAGGTCTTATGGATTCCGGTCTTAAAAAGGGGGATAAAATCGCCCTTTTTATGGGAAACTGCCACCACTACAGGGAGATGTTCTGGGTGGCGGGCAAGGGCGGATTCGTCTTGATCCCCGTCAGCGGCAGGCTGGCGCCGAGAGAGGTCCTCCATATCATCAACGACTCGGAGGCAAAATGCCTCGTGATCTCGAAGGAACTGGCAGATGTCGTTTCACTGATAAAGGACAATTTCACCCATGTGGATCGGTTTTACAGCGTTGATCCGGGCCTTGAGGGCTATACTTTTTTAGGGGATTTGTGCGATCAATATCCCTCCGATCCCCACGAGGTGCCTCTCACCGGGGACGATCTCCTCTGGTTTCAATACACCAGCGGTACCACCGGGCTCCCGAAAGGCGCCATGCTCACCCATCGCACCGCCGGCGCGTACGTGGATATCGGATATAACGCCATACAGGATATTATTCATTTCGGAAGCGACACACGGGTGCTTCAGGTGCTCCCTTCTATTCCTTTTCGGCCATCGGATTCGATATCATGTATCAGTGGATCGGCGCGTTGACGGTGATCATGGAGAGCTTCAATCCGACGGAGATGATGGCACTCACGGAAAAACACCGGATAACGGATATTCACATCGTTCCGGTCATACTGAATTTTCTCCTGCAATCCCCCGATTTCGGAAAATACGACCTCAGCAGCCTGACCTGTATTTCCTACGGCGCGGCGCCCATGCCCCCGGAACTCCTGAGACAGGGCATGGAGAAAATCGGCCCCATATTCATGCAGGACTATGGCGCTTCAGAGGCCGGGGTCCTGACGGTCCTGGACATCAAGGATCACGTGCTCGACGGCCCGCCTGAAAAGGTGGCACGGCTCGCCTCCTGCGGCAAACCCCTTCCCGGGGTCAGCGTAAAGGTCCTGAATGAGGCGGACAAAGAGGTGAAACCCGGCGAGATCGGAGAACTGACCACCAAGGGCGACATGGTCATGAGGGGATACTGGAAGATGCCCGATGAAACCGCCCGCACACTGAAGAACGGCAGGTTTTTTACCGGCGATCTGTGTACCGTGGATGCGGAAGGGTATATTTTTATAAAAGACCGAAAAAAGGATATGATCATCAGCGGCGGCTTCAACGTCTATCCGTACGAGGTGGAGAGCGTCCTTCAGGAACATCCGGCCATTGTGGATGCAGCGGTCTTCGGCATTCCGGATGAAAAATGGGGGGAGGCGGTCTGTGCCCAGATAGTGTTGGGCAAGGGGATGAGCGCGGATGAAGAGGAGATCCTTCGATTTATGAAACAGAATCTGGCTGATTACAAGAAGCCCAGGAAAATCGAGTTTGTATCCAAAATACCGCGTACCCCTACGGGCAAGATTCTCAAACGCGAACTGCGGGCCAAGTATTGGGAGGGCCAAGAGCGAAAGGTGTAAAGACCGTGAACGGCAATACCGGAAAAATCATCGAGGTTGATCTTACCAAAGGCGATATCGGGATAACGCACCTGCCGGAAGACTATTACGCAAGATATGTGGGCGGGAGCGGTCTCGGGGCAAGGCTCTTCTGGGACCGGGGAGACTTTGATGCCGACCCGCTATCTCCCCAAGCCATGCTCCTCTTCATGAACGGTCCCTTTGCCGGGCTCAAGCTTTCCGGAACCAGCAGAAGCAGTGTTGCGGGACGCTCGCCGCTGACACGGGGATTTTCCGAATCCTCCTGCGGCGGCTATTTTGCCCCTGAATTGCGGTACGCGGGCTTTGACGGGATCATCATAACGGGCGCATCACCCACGCCTTCGCTCCTTTTGATAAGGGATGATCAGGTTGAACTCGTGGATGCACGCGGCTATTGGGGGCGTGGGGTCGAGGAAACAACCCGATCGTTGAAGGACCAATACGGCAAGAAGTTCAGGACGCTTGTGATCGGTCCGGCAGGAGAAAACCGCGTCCCTTTTGCCAATATCCTGAATGAAGCCCATCACGCATTCGGGCGCACCGGTTTTGGGGCCGTCATGGGCGCCAAGAACCTGAAGGCCGTTGTGGTAAATGGAACAAAGCGGTCCGTGAAGATGGCCGACCCCAAGCGGTTTGAAGAACTGCGGGCCGAGCTGAACCCAAGGATCCGGGAAGGACTCATCTCCGAGGTGCTCCACGATTTCGGCACGGCGGGGAGCCTGGAGGGGCACGTCTATGACGGTGATGTCCCCATCAAAAACTGGACTTCCAACTTTTGGGAAGAGATGGCGGAGGCCCTTACAGGGAGCACCCTGGAGGAAAAATATCTCACCAGGCGGGCCACCTGCGCCTTCTGCGCCATCGCCTGCAAGCGGGTCGTGGCGGTCAAGGAAGGACCTTTTGCCGTTCCCGAGGGACCCGGACCCGAATATGAGACCATTGTAAGCTTTGGCGCCCTCCTGGGCGCCATGGATCTCGCCGCAACCTGCAAGGCAGGGAGAATGTGCAACGATCTGGGGTTAGACACCATATCCGCGGGGGCAACCATCGCCTGGGCCATGGAGGCATTTGACAGGGGAGACCTCACGTCGGCGGATGCGGGGGGAATGGACCTCAAATGGGGGGATATGGAGCGGGTGATCGACCTCCTGCCCATGATCGCAAAAAGGGAGGGAAAGATCGGGGAACTTCTTTCGCGGGGCAGTTTATGGGCAGCCAACAAGATCGGCAAAGGCGCCGTTGCTTATACCGCCCAGAGCAAGGGCCTGGAGGCCCCCATGCATGATCCCAGGGGCGGCGGCCACGGCAAGGCCCTTGCCTATGCCGTAAGCCCCAGGGGGGCGTGTCATGTTTCCACGACCATGCATTTCATGGAGTCGGGAGCGTGCTATTACCCTGAAATAGGCTTTGATTATGATCTTGAACCCATGACCGGCGAGCTGAAACCGGAGGTTGCGGTGGTTGCGGTGGAGTTGGGCAACATCGAAAACAGCGCGTGCTACTGCCAGTTTGCCGATCGGCAGATCACCCTAACCGAATGGGTTGATCTGTTTAACGCCGTTGCCGGTTACGGATGGGAAATTCCGGATATGATGCGGGCGGGCAGAAGAATATTCTACTTGAAAAGACTCCTCAACCACCGGTTCGGTTTCAGGGCCGTGGACGACGATCTCACCCCGCGCATGCTTGAACCCGCAAGGGACGGGGAGCCGGAGGGGGTCGAAATGGACCTGGCCGGCATGAAGGAACGATTTTACGAACTCATGGGCCTGGACCCGAAGGAAGGGATTCCGCTGAAAGAGACACTCTTGAGATTCGATATGGCCGATGAAGCCCGATGGGTCTGGAAGGAAGATAGTGATGGTAAACCAAAGAACCCGATGGATACGACGAACGAGTCCCCTGTCAGCCATAGCAAATCTCCTTTGGGTGCCTTTTACATTTTCAAATCTTCTTAGTCTTTGATGATCTGTTCCAGCAACCGCCCCACGGTCCGGCTTTATCGGCGGAGCGAAGCGGAGTCCGGTTATAGCCATTGTTCGGACGTTGATTACTGCTAATTGATGTACTTGGATTTCACGTCCTCAGCATGGAACAACCGCTCAATCCTTGCTGCAATTTCATCCGCAGATAGCCCCGCCATATCCCCAAGGTACCCGGATGACAGCTCGCGCGATAGGTAATCGATCTTTCCTTGGATAAGCCTCATCTTATCCTCTAGAGTCTGATAATCTCCTGTCTCCCAGTACGCCCCTTCGTCCTTGACCTCGAGATTCGGGAGATGGTGCTCTTTTATGTATTTCAGCAGACCAATGATCATCACGTGCATTTCAGCCGACAAAAATTGAGTCTTCACGGAGACCCAGGCATCATACAGCGCAAGTGCCCCCTCCTGAACCAAGATGACGTCCATAGGAGAGAGGAGATAGCCTTTCGAATCGAAGAAAAAGGATAGGGCCTCTGATTCTCCGGGAGGCTTCAACTGAATGCCTTTGAGCCCAAGGTGACCTTTGATTTCTGATGTTCTCCCGCTGTGTTCCAGAACAGCGGCCGCAGGGACGCTCCAGTCATCGTCCAATATCCGGTATTCCCATCCCATACTTGCGGCGATGCCCATCAACTTTTCACGAAGCCCTGGTAATCGGTCCGGACTGTCGAGTTTTCCGCGATAGTGAATTGAGACCCCCATTTCTCCTCTTTCCTTGCTTGATCCGAACAGTTGAGATAGATGGCAAATTGTCCGCTCTTTTTGCGATCCGCTGAATGCCTTTGTTCGCCCTACGAAATTCTGTCAACCTTGATATTAAGGATTTCAGCTATCCGTTTTGCCATTGCCGGTGAAAGCCTGCGCTTACCCCTTTCGTAGTCACTGATCATATTTTGCCGGACGCCGAGTTTATCGGCGAGTTGTGACTGAGAGAGTTTTGCTTTTAGCCGTGCAGCGCAAAGAAGATTCCCAATTCTGTTAGACTGCATCTCTTTCCAAAAATCAGTCTCTTCGATAGCTACGCTCTCAAAATCTTCGGCTGAGAGGATGCTTACCTCATATTTTCGACCGATCCAATCAATGATCTCATTAACATGCTCACCTTGAAGGGCTATCTCAATATGGGGCTTTTTCACGAGAGCCAACATAATACACCTCTATTTCTATTTCCCTTTGATGGTAAGCCCAGCATGCCACATAGCGATAATTTAAATGGCAGTGGTATCTATCATCTCCAAAGGGCGAAAAATTATGCCAAGTTTTTTGAATCGGGCCATCAGCCTTAAGATCTTCAATCAATAAAAACAGTAGCTTATGGACATTTATCAGCAGCTTTGCCAGCCCACGGAGGGCTTTCTTTTTGATTTTGACCTTATACGGCATGAGTTATAATATAACTAAATGAGGTTATAGTCAAAGGCTTTTTATTTAGGATGCGAACCAGTGATGATAGGGTTTCCGTATAACTCTTCCGTTCAAAATATGTTGGCTGAGGAAGCCGGCGGGGCGGTAGCGGACGCTCTTTCATAATTCAGTAACTTCTGGATCAATTGAATAATTGGCGCTTCCTGCGATGGACTCTTCCCTCTCCACTGAAAAGCCGACGCCAACTAAACTCATCTCCAGCTTTTTGGCAAGCGCCGTATGGGATATGCCCAATTTCAATTAAAGTCTTAAAGAGGATTTCCCCGTCTTGATATGATGTAATACTCCGGGAGCGTCTAATCCGGCTAATCTTGGCATAATTTCCATCTATCATTTTTTGATTACCCTTTTAATCTTAATATCTTAAGGGCGTCCCGCTGCCCGGGTATTCGTTTCTTCGAGAATTCCCCCCAATCGCTCCAAAAAATGGTTCCTGTCCTCG
>JAWOIH010000056.1:0-8518 GCA_046484725.1 Candidatus Desulfacyla sp.
CTCCACACTCCACCCTTTAGATGCCAAATTGCCACAGCCACAAAATGAATGTCAAGGCAGAAAGGAGGGTGCTCATGGATATTGCGGCGGTCGCCAGATCGGTCGAACCGTTCATCTCGCCTGCCATGACAAAAGTGACGGTAGCAGTGGGGGCGGCGATGAGGATCAGACCGGGGAGGAACCGGTCCGCCGGAATGCCTGAGAGCCGATAGGCTAAGACCCCCAGGGCCGGAAGCGCCAGAAGTTTCAACAGACCTGACGCAAGGACAAGTCTGATCTGGGACTTCATCAGGCCGAAAGAGAGGGACGCCCCTATGACCAGGAGGGCTGAGGGGAGGGCCATGCCGCTGATAATCGTAAGGCACCGGTCGATGACCTCGGGAATCGGGATCTTCAGCAACGAGAAGGCCATGCCGGCGAGGGCCGATCCAATGACCGGATTCCCCACGATCTTTTTGATGAAGAACCAGGGTCCTCGCCCGTGCCCCGTGCCTGTTGACGCCAACTGGTAACCGATAACGGACAGAAGATTCTGAAACAACATCAGAAAACCGGCCAGTATGCTGGCGCTGGTAAACCCCTTTTCCCCAAGGAGATAATAACACACGGCAAGCCCGATATATCCCAGATTGCCATGGATGGAAGATTGAACAAAGGTACCCCTTTCCTGCGGATTTAGCGGCCACGCCTTGCCTGCAAGCAAGGCTATTCCGAATATGATCAGCAGGGGGAGCAGTGTCGCTGCCAGCAGCAACGGATCAAAATAGAGCGCGAATGAAGACCTTGCCACCTCCCTGAAGATCATGGCAGGGATGGCCAGATAATAAACCAGGCGGTTCAGGGGCCCGATCAGGATCGATGGAATGAATTGGCGCCAATTCAGGAACCAGCCCAGGAGGATCACGATAAAAATGGGACCGATGGTATGGACCACATGGAGCATAACGGGGAACCTGTAATTCGACTATCTTTCTTTTAACTCAAACCGTACCGGTACCCTGACCCACATATCCACCTTCCGATCGCCGATGCTTCCGGGTTCGAACACCCAGTTTCTCACCGATTTCATGGCAGACCTGTCCAGGATATCATATCCGCTCGATTCCTCTAGCCGCAGTTCGTCCACCTTTCCTGCGCTGTTGACCAAGACCTCCAAGAGCACAGTCCCCTCATACCCCCTTCTCCTGGCTGTCCTGGGATATTCGGGCCGGGGATTCTTTCGGTAAACGGGCGTTGCTTTGCTCGTTATTCCGGTTGAGGGAAGGGAGGCCGCCTTTTCTCCGGCCTCGGGGGCGACAGCGCCGCTCAGACCGAATGCATTCGGGAGGGGACCCATGCGCGCCCCTGTCTTCCCGTCCATCGGGTGGTCCCGCGTCGCTCCCGAGACCGCAGCCGGCTCACGTATCGCCTCCGGAGCAGGCTTCTCTTTCGGGCGGGGTTCCTCGGCCGGAGGTGGTGCAACGATTCTCTTCTTTTTCTCCGGGATCGGCTTTTTGGGAGGAGGTGTCGCCTCCCTTTTTTTGGGCCTCACATCCGATCTGGCCTTGGGACGAGGTTTGGGCGCCTCTTTCACGGGCGATACGGTTTTTTCAGGCGGCTTTGGGGTCTCTTTGGGAGGCGCCTCTCTGACAACCGGGGTCTCCTCGATTCTCTCGGGCGCCGTCACAACCCTGTCCGGCGAGGGTACAGGAGAGGCGAGTTCCGGCCCCGGTCCTGTCTCGGATTTCGGTGCGGGACCGAACGTGAACGTGAGCTGCCGAGGTTTTGGAGGCGATGTCTTGGTCAAAAGCTTCGGCCCAAAACCAAAAAAGAGCCCATGGATGGTTAGGGCCAGCGCTGCTGCCACCAGAAAGCGTTTCACCTCTACTCATCGGCCTCCGCCTGCAGAGAAATCCGTGTCAGGCCCGCCATTCGGATCTGGTCGAGGACCTTGAACAGGTATTGATAGGAAAGGTCTCGATCTGCAAAGAGGAGGGCTGCGGGATCTTTGGCTGTCCTGGCCTTTCTGGTCAATTCCTCTGCAAGGAGCTCTATCGGAACCCGTTCCTTGTCCAGATAAACGGAGCCGTCCGATTTCACCGTTACGGATAGGAGTGCGGTCTTGTCAATATCAGCGGTGGCAGATTCGGGGAGCGTCACGGGCAAGGCCCGATGCACGGCCATGGAGAGCATGGCATAGATGAAAAAGACCAGGAGGAGGAAGACGATATCAATCAGGGGGAGCATCTCGATGCGCGCCTTTGGGGCCTTTTCAAGCTTTACCTTCATACGCCCCTCCCCCCGGATTGTTTCCCCGCTGCGTCAGTTTTTCAAACACAATCTCCAGGCTGGTCCCATACTTTTCTATGGCCAGAACGGCATTTTCCACGCGGGAATTGAAATAATTATAGGGAAAGACAGACAGGATAGCGATGCCGAGGCCTGCGGCCGTGGTGATCAGGGCCTGGGCAATCCCGGCCGTCACGGCCTGGGGATGTTCGATCCCGCTGGCGCCCAATAAATCAAACGAGGTGATAATTCCGATCACGGTCCCGAATATTCCCAGGAGGGGGGCCACGGTGATCATGGTGTCCAACACCGCCATGTAGCGCCGCATCTCCTTCACCTTTTCGGCACCGGCCGATTCCATGGCCTTAACCATGGAAAATTCCCTGTGGAGGATCCCGGTCACCAGGATCCGGATCACATAATCCTTCGATCCGGAGACCTTCTCCCTGACCGTCTCCCACTTCCCCTGCCGGCACAGTTCCAGGACCTCGTCCACCAATGACGGGTTGCGCCGCATATCCTCCCGGACCCAGAAGAGCAATCGCTCGATAATCACGGTCAGGGCGATCACGGAACAGGCCAGGAGCGGATACATGACCGGTCCGCCCTTTACAAATATCTCTATCATATCGGATTTGTGATTGTTGATTCTTGATTGTTGATTGAAAAACAAGCCAAAAACACATTGACAAAAGCCCGGTTGGGCCAATGGCTTCATCCTTTGAATTTCAGACGCGCACTTCCAACTCCACTCTCCAAACTCCAAACTTCCTTTTGGATACCACATAACAAAGGGTTAAATCAAAAGGATTTTAATTTGTCGCTTGAGAACAGACAGCCAACATGGTAAAGGAGAGCGTGGATGCAGCGCATTCCAGGTCGGAGCAACGCCTGGCACGTGCCGCATCAGGCTTAATTGAAGATTGCTCAATCGTCAATCTTCAATCAACAATCTTAAATCCAGAGGTCCGGGATTCCGGTGATTATCGAACAAGCGAAAGAGGTCTTGAAGATCGAGGCCCAGAGTATCCTGGACCTGGCAGAACGAGTCGGGCCTCCATTTGAGAAGGCCGTGGATATTATTGTACAGGCCAAGGGGCGGGTCATCCTCACGGGAATGGGGAAGTCGGGACTCGTGGGGAGGAAGATCTCCGCCACCCTCAACAGCACCGGCACGTCATCCCTCTTCCTCCATCCGGCCGAGGCCATCCATGGAGACCTGGGCATGGTGACGCCCGACGACGTCATCCTGGCCATCTCCAACAGCGGGCACACCTCCGAGATCAGTCGCATCCTACCCATCCTGAAGAGCATGGGCGCAAAAATCATCCTTTTCACCGGGTGCCTCGATTCATTCATGGCCAATGAAAGCGACGTGGTCATCGACGTGGGGGTGGAAAGAGAGGCCTGTCCTCTCGGTCTCGCACCCACGGCCAGCACCACATCCGCCCTGGCCATGGGCGACGCCCTGGCCGTGGTCCTGCTCAATCAGAGGCGGTTCAACAGGGATGACTTCAGGCGGTTTCATCCGGGCGGGAGCCTGGGAGAGAGGCTGTCCTACCCGGTGAAAGAGGTGATGCTGACCGACGCCCATATCCCGATGGTCCCGTTAGGCGCCGCGGTCGAACAGGCCATCGAGGAAATCGATGCAAAAAAGATCGGCGCCACCCTGGTCTGCGGAAAAGACCGCCACCTTGAGGGGATTATCAGCGATGGGGACCTGAGGCGGGCCCTCCTCGGCAGAAAGGAGATCCATCGGCTCAAGGTCGAAGAGATCATGTCCCCGTCGCCCAAGACCATTAATGAAAACGACACCTCCATAGAGGCCCTGGGCCTGATGGAGGCCCATGGCATCACCCACCTGGTTGTGGCGGATGAACACGGCCGGGTCAGGGGGATCGTTCATCTTCATGACCTTCTGGGAAGAGAGGGGTTCAGGATTAATGGAGGCCTCAACCGCGCCGCGCGGACTCATCGTTGAGCTGGTTACCCCCTTTGAGAGGGGTGGAGAAATCGACGGAAGGGGTCTGGTAAAACTCCTTGCCCGGGTGTCTTCCTCTGTTCAGGGGGTCTTTCTGGCCGGTCCCCGTGCAGGCCAGGGGACGGCCCTTTCCCCCGCCCTGAGGGCGGATCTGCTGAAACAAACAATCCTCGCCATGGAGAAAGACCCTGTTCCGGTCTTCATCTGGGTAACCCAGGAGAGTGAAGACAAGACCCGGGAGACGCTCCTGGCCCTTGACGAGGCGGTTAGAGCGCACCGGCACGGGGCCGGTCTCTTCTATGTGGACACACCCCTGTATTATCACAGCAACCGGGGGCTCCCCGATCTTTACAAGGAGTTCTGCGCCGTGGCCGAAGCGCCCTTTATTCTCCATAACGATCCCGACCTGATAGAAGGACTGGCCACGCCCTTCAAGCGGACCAATATCCGGACAGCGGTGCTCAAGGAATTGGCCGGATTCAACGGGATTTCGGGCATGATATTTTCCGGGTCTCTGGACAGGGCACATAACTACCAGAGGGCAAGCAGACAACGGCCCGATTTCAGGATCTACGATGGCGACGAAGCCCGTTTTCTGGACCACCCGAGCCGTAGCGGGGTCGTGTCCATGGGCGCCAACCTGGCCCCCGCAGCCTGGGGAAGGATCGTGCGATCTTCCATCCAGTCGTCAACCAACGGCGCCGACTACCCCGACCGCCTGCGGCAGATCTGGGAGACAGGGGACTCCCTGCGCAGGATGCGGAACATCTATGCCCATGCCCCTTCAGCCATTATCCAGGATGCCCTTGCGGACATGGGGATCATCGACCCGCCCGTGCAGCCCCCGGAGAACATCGAAGAGGTCCGGACGGCCTTAAGGGAGTTGGTGGACCAGTTGGGATAAAAACCCTTGAGGAACCAAACCCGGATCCTCCCTGGCCTCCGCTTCCAGATGCCCTGTGGAGCGCCTATCGAGTTCCGACAATTCCCTTTCTATCTCCTTCTCGTCTATTTCAGACCCTTTAAAAAGGCCTCCAATCTTTACCACCCGCCTGGCCTTGGCAGGGAATATGACGAGAACTTCAGAAGGTTGTTCAACCGGCGCTTTTTCGACCAGTCTGACGCTGCCCGCTTGATAAATGCCCTTTATTGCGTGTATCATCCTCACCTCTGTACAATAAAGAGCCGACATTTCAATCTTAACATATTCTTTGGCATAAAACCCTCAGAATGGTGCCGGGGGGCATCTTGAATTGTGAATCAAAAACATTTTCTTTCATTACGGCCATCTCGAAATACTATAACTCACAATTCAAGATCTGACCCCATCAATCCCTCACCGCCCTCCTCGGCCCTCTTGGAAAAACCTTGCAGCGTGCCCATTCTCACAATTGGTCACTTTCCAAAAAGCTGTAATATCCCTTGTGGCTGAAGATGATGTGGTCGAGCACCTTGATGCCGAGGGTTTCGCCAGCGGCCTTGAGCTTTTGGGTGATTTCCACGTCGTCTTTGCTGGGCGTGGCATTACCGGCGGGGTGATTATGGGCGATGATGACCGAGGTGGCGAGGTCGGTGATGGGATCGGCAAAGACCTCCCGGGGATGAACCTGGGTCTTGTTCACCAGACCCACAGAAATGGTCCGGGTGGCGATCACTTCGTTGGCGCCGTTGAGGGAGATGCACAGAAAATGCTCCTGTTTCCGGTCGGCCATGTGACGGATCAGGGGAAGGACATCGGTGGGGAATGTTATCTTAAAGCCCTCCGGGCGGATGCGGCGGCGGGCGAATTCCAGGGCCGCAGTGATGAGCGTGGCTTTGGCCGTTCCGATCCCCTCAATGGCCGTGAGTTCCTCCAGCGTTGGATTGGCGCTGGTCTCATCCAGGACCTTCAGAATCCGCTTGGCCAGGGTCAGGACATCGTGGGATCGGGTCCCGCTGCCCAACAGAATGGCCAGGAGTTCGTGGTCGGACAGGGCCTGGGCGCCTTTCTGCTGTAATTTTTCCCGGGGGCGATCCTGTAGGGGGATGTCGGAAATTTTTTTCATGGAATCCTATCATCTTTTTCCGTTCGGGTCCGGGCTTCACGATAGCTGCATTCGCGCTTGTCCTAACTGGTTCGCGGTGATGCGGCCGCACCTGACAAGGGTTCAAGCTTTTCTCCTACCTCGGTAAGATGAAGCTCCGCGATGGAAGAATGCTCCCGCCAGCTCTTGACTCGTATAAGGATCATTGGCTGGTCCTTTTCCCGGTTCCTCAAAGACATGTCTTTGTGCCATCTGTTGAAGGCATCGTCTCCATCCACCTGGAAAACGATCATGGCATTGGGCGGTATATTTTCGCCAATTTTCTCGTTTTCCATCAGGTATCTGTGAAACTCGGTTGAGAGCATTGCCAGAAAACGATTGTAATTACCCATGCTGTCCCCCTTTCAGGAATTCCTCTCTATATTTGGACCAGTTCTCGTCAATGTCCCACGCTCCCAAGGTCAAGGCACTTTCGAAACTCAGGTTCAGAGGAATCTTTGTCTTGTTGCCCTTTATATCATATTTGTCGACATGCGAAAACCGGTGGGCGCAGTCGTATCTTACGACGGGTTTCCAGACCTCGTTCACGCGTACTTCTAACTGTACGGCAAAATAGAGGATCCTTCCTCTGTCAGTTTCATGGTAATGGCGTTTTCTAACCCCGTCTTCGAAAACCACTACAAAATCAACTGTCTTTCCCATAAGAGTTTGTGTCCTCTGTCCTTTGCCGTTATGTTGGGTTTCGCTGCGCTCAACCCAACCTACGCATCTGCCCACCGATTGTCATTTTTTCAAAACACTACGCCGACCTCAGAGTTTTCCCTCCGCCTTTGGGTGCTTTTCCCGACTGTTCCCGTTCAGCCTTGATCCGGTTGAGCAACTCCGATGCAGGCTCGTCATTGGGATCCTGGGGCACCAGGTCCCCGCGAAAGGCCTTGGCGAGGATGGACTGGTGAGTTGTGTTACGTGCCTTTTAGCACTTTGATAGCGAGTTCCAATTCCATCGCCGTATTGCTTGCGAATCACATCTGTTAGCCCCCTCAGAAATGATCATGTCATTTCATCTGAGGCCTCCTTTTTGAGCAGTAAAGGGACCCGTGGAAATACTGAAACCGACATCAGCTATTGCCCCTCTTTCTTAGCAGGCGGGTTACTTCCGCATGGCATCCCCAACGCTCCCCCAACAATCTGCACGTCCCTATGAGGTTTCGAGCTGTTGCATGAGCTGGGATTTCCAAGCCCAGTTCTGATCGCGCACGGCTTGGAAAAAGGGGGAGTAGTCTTCAGGAGACAGAAAATAAAAGTGATAGGTCCAATCGATACCATTGGCGGCCAGAGTGATGTTGAGCTGGTCAAAGTGCTCTCTGCCGTCCCGATATTTGGCCCGGTTCTTACGGGAACTGTCGCTGTCGTCTTTGATTTCGACCACAAAGATCCGCTGCTTTTCCTTTAACTTGATGAGGAAATCGGGATTGAAATTCTCACGCTTTACATGTGAACTCCCCTTCTCAGTCGGTTTGTAGGAATAGGGAATCTGGTAGAACCCTCGATCAGGGGACTTGACTGCCGAATCAAAGAGATCACGATGTACGTTCAGAAGATTCTTTGCAAACCTCATCTCGGGGCTGGAGGAAAGAAACAGCATATTCTGAGGACCGACCACGCTATTCACCTCAATCAGATTTTCCTTAAGGAAGATGAGATCTTGTTCTTGTAGGTGAAGGCCGCGGCGCGTTCGTGTCTCCACTTGGGCGGCAGGCCGTAGCCCAGTCCGGCCAGCACATCGAACAGATCGCATTCCTGCTGATCCTCCAGTTCCCGCACCAGGCGCACGGCCGCTTCACCGCCGGGCAGGCTGAGAAGGAGGCTGCGCCGCTGATCCTGAACGACCCAGGTGATCTGGCGGACGTCTATGCTTTTACGCCTTTCTCCGCTATAAGCCGAAGATGGTACGGTGCAGCCCCGTACGTCGGTGCCGACGCAGCCGAAAGACTTGCTGCCTATTGTCCCATCTTCCCCAAACAAGAACGCCTCTGGGTATGGCAACCCAAAGGCGTCTGGTGATGACCAAGGCACGCTGAATCGCCCTTTGATCTGTAACATGCCGGGCATGGTTTCTTTGCCTTAACTTTATGAAGGTTTGATTTGTTGACCTACGTTGATTTTCCTGTGTGTTTAATAATCAATGAATCGATACAAGTCAATACATTTTTCCCGATTTTCCAAGAGATCGGCTTATTGCCGA
>JAWOIH010000078.1:0-10267 GCA_046484725.1 Candidatus Desulfacyla sp.
GTGGAACGCCACCCCGTTCTTCGACCGGAAGCCGTTTGTTTTCAAACGGTTACAGCCTGTCTCCGACATTCGTCGGAGCGGACGGATCATTCGCGGTATTCGCGGGTCACATCGCGGTTGCGACGGCGGGAAACGAAGCGAAATTCATCGATGGGAAGGGCTGGATCCTCTTCCACCCGGAGGCGGATAAAATACCGGAGCATCAATTTTCCAGCCGGGGAAAGGGTTCCCTCGGTGAGGAACGCCGCCATGCTCGGATGCACGTGCAGCGTCAGGCGAAGCTCCTTGCTCGAAGCCCGGAACCGACGCATCCAGCGTTCGATCTGTGTGAGCATGGACGACTTCGAGAGCACGCGCCCGGTGCCTTGGCAGGTGGGACAGACCTCGCTGAGCGACAACTGCACACTATCACGCACACAGAAACGGCTTTTCCCTTCCCGTATCCGCATGCCGCAGAATCAGTTGCTCCAGAACAGATACAAAATGTGATTCCCTTTCCAGTGTGATCTCTGAGGATTCAAGTATTCTTAAAAAATGGTGGAGACTTGCCGCAAGAGGCGCATCTTGGATGACAGGGGCAGGAAAATGCGGAGGTCCACCCCCATGTATTGAAACCGCTTTTGCCACCTTTTCAAGAAGCCCGGCATCGGGATAGCACACCCGGTAGGTCCAGCCCGATTCATGAAGAGGGAACCCGGTATGGACCTCGCCGGGATTGACCAAGCAGATGTCGCCGGACACGGCAATGTGGGTGGAACCCTTATAGTTGGTGGCCTGGACACCCTTTTCAATGATCCCTATGGCAAATGTCTCATGGGTATGCCTTGGAAAGGAATGCCGAATAAAAGTGGCATGGAGAAATTCCAGATCCGAAAGATCTGGTGCGCGGTTGAATTTCGCTATGTCTTGGTTGACGGACAGCGCCATCAGATTCATCCACCATATTCTTCGCGACGTGTTTTCCTGTCCTATTATCTAAAACCTGAAAGGTCCTTACGGTAGCTCTCGCATTAGATTTGATTTTTAAACGGTTGTATTTCCCAAGAGAGAAAACACTGCTCAGTATTTCAATGCTTCCCCGAGATCAAGAAGTGTCCATAACTCAACTTGAGATCAACAGCTTAAATCAGCACAATGAGTCAGGCTTGCGGATTTTCGCTATTATAATGACATGCCGAAGGCGTGTCTTGTACATTCTTGCTCTCAACTTCCATAAATAACAGAAAAAGCGAGTTCAAGGTTTATGCCCGACAGTGTGACGCCTGGCTTTTACGTTCATCTGGATATCTCACACATTCAGCACCCCCCGAAAGCTGTGTTATCTGCCAGAGACGCAATCATGCGGGATATGGGGATATGCCTTACATTTCGCCTTGCGGGATTCGTATTTGTTCGGAGCATGGGAACACATAGCGGCTAACCATTCTACGCTATCGAATATTTTGTCCTCTTTCGTGTGCTTGTATCTTTAAACAACTCTCGATCGTTCGGGATTTATGATAGAGGCTATAATAGTCTGTTCCGAAACCCTGACGATATAGAGAAGATTATTGCAAAAGGCACTGAACGAATTCAATTCACCCCTACGAAAAGATTCGGATCACCCCAGTTCGCGCTGGCTCCGCCTGTTATCGAACCCCATTCCACCACGTTGGCCTCAACCTTCAGGAGCACCGTATAGGTCTTGTTCAAGACCTCGAGTTTGTAAATATTCAGCCCATTCTGCCCAGGGACCTGGTTGACTTGAGAGGCCGTCTCGCTCGACCCATCTATTTTCGTTGTGGGAAAGGTGTAGTTATTTCCTCCCGTGTATGCATGGGTGTTGAAGGTAAACGGGGTGCCTCCAAAACCCGAACCGTCTGGCGTTACGATTATAAGATTAAATTTACTGTCCCCTGTCTGAGGGTTCATGTTGCCCTTGGGCGTGTATGGTGGGGGAGACGCCGTATCAGCAAGAAGGGTTATGGTCATTTTATCGATTCTCCCGCCGAGATCTGCAAGGATGTGGTTGTACCTGTCCGTAAAGGGAAAACCATACGCACCGGGATAGTCATCGGCGATCGTTTTGGCATACTTGTTATATGTGCCCTGGAAGGGTGTGTGGCTCCCATCCCACCACGTGGAGCTGTCATTGGCGCCGGGTTTCACATAGCCAAGGTTGAAGCCGGTCATCACATCCCGGTAAACGGCCGCATAGAGGTCATTGTCACCAACTGCTTTTGTTACACCATTGACCGAATAGGGGCTGTTGCAGGTATAGATCCCGTTATGGGTTTGCGTGTCCGTCTTACTCCATTTGAGGGTTTCCATGTCGATCTTGAGGGTGTCGCTTCCTTCCTTCAGCGTTATGGCATTGGCCGTTATGTCGCCTGTGTAACGGTATTGCGTTGCCGGATTCCCGAAATAGGTTCCCGCAATGGTAAGGGTGGCGTCTGACAGTGTTTCCAGGTACGCATCGAAGCTGGGATAGGCGCCGGGTCTTTTTACGGGAGACAGAAGTCTTACGGTCTCGATCTCATCTTTGTCCTTGACGACCGCTAAAGAGGTTTCCGTCATAATGCCTAACAGCGCCGATTGAACCTTTTCTCCCGTCATTTTGTCAGAAAGGGTCATATGCTCTATGGTGGTCCCCTCGATCAATGTCTCGAGGATCATCGGTATGGCGTAAAAATCGACCGCGGTCAGGTTGGCTTTACCCGCTCTGCTTGCATAGGAGAGTTCGACTTTGTCGAAACGGGTGTGATAATCCTTATCGGCAATATTGGCCCCGTCCGGTTCGTCTGAAGAAAGCGCCTTGTCGTAAGAGACATAAATGCGCCCGCTTTTGGCTTCAAGAAGGCTGAAGGTGTCAGATTTGCCATGATTGATCGTCACGTCGTTCTTGTCCACATCGACAGGTTTGCCGGTAAATTTGACATGAGCGGTTCGTCCTGACTTATTTACCAGGGTAACTGTTAATCCGTCGGATGCGCCGCCGTCAACAAAGAGAGACGGGCCTTCCACGGTTAGCCCACTTCTACCGATCGGCAGGATTCCATACAAAACCTTTGCGGTAAAACTGATGCTGCCGGTCTGGCCGTCATAGACCGGGTTAGACAGGGTGACAATCTGAACCCCTCCATCCTGGTCGTTATTAGCGTCATAGGCGATGGAGGCATTGGGAGGCGTGTCGCCAAAACGGGCCTGCCAGTCCTCGATGTACGCCTGGGCCGTCAGCGTTATGGACTGTCGGCCCGGCGCACTGGCGTAACTGAACACGTTCCCGATGACGCGGGGGATCATTAAGGTGTAAACGCCCTCACTATCGGTGGGCGCAAACGTGCCGGTATCGCCGGTCAGAACTTGCGACCACTCGGTTTTAGAGGTTGCGGCATTGTTCAGAATGATAAGTTTGGCATCCGTAACCGAAAGATATCCTTCTGGTTTCTGGTTTCCATTCAGGTAGGTCATGGTAAAGCTGAGGTCGCCACTCTTCTCATCATAAACCGGATCATCCAGAATACAGAACAACTCGATACTTTCCTGATTAGCCATTGTGGCCTTAATTAACGCATTCGGCGCAACCGCCCCATATACCCTCGGCCAGATGTTGTTGATCACGTTGTCCACGGTATCGAACCCTGCCTCTTGGGCCGGTCTGTCTGTAAAATAGAGGATCTCCTCCGGCACATTACCGAGGCTGAGGTGAAAGCTGTTGCCGGTGGTGTCGCCGTCGACCGCGGTGAAGCTTCCAGAATCAGCGATCATTTCATAAATTCGCAGCGATTCCGTGTTAACGGGGGGCGCACTGCTGTCGTTGTCACTACAGCCTGCCGACAGACTTAACAGGACGGATAGGCTGAAAAACACCATACAGTTGAACCATGATCCACGTCGATGCATATTTTCCTCTCTACTGTCATCGTTAATCAGATGCGATCTCCCCTGCCGGACATCCTTTGAAGCATGTTGCAGCCCGCCTTTTGTCAGGCAGGCTGTCCCATGATCGCGCCATTTTCATGCCGGCAATCTCCATTTCAGATCCATGAGATCTGCTATTCGATGACAAGAAGTCGCTTTTTTGAGCGAGTAAATATAGTGGAAGCGAGCTTGGGTGTCAATAAAAAGTAAAGAACAAACCGGCTTACCGGAAATTCCGGCTTATTCACTCTCAGATCATAGCTCTGGTCTTGCGGGGGCAATTGCTCAGCTCTTAAGAAAAGTATAGTCCGGATTCAAAACGTTGTGATATCCATCACCCTGGCGGCTTGGGCCAGCCTGGCAAAATGATTCCGTTGTTCAAGTCGCGCTCGCATTTTCTTTGCTTCTGGAAAGCTCTCAAAAATTCCGGGCCACCCAAAACCTGAGATAACCTTACATATTGCGATTGGTTTTATCTTGACGCACAAGGAGGTTTTCCCTATAGTCCGGCCTTCTTGATAAATTGTAAACAGGAGGATAGTGAAGTGACATGCATTGATTTTGGAAGACGATTCGCCCTGAACGTCGCCATGGGTCTTGTCCTGGCGTTTTTTGCCCTTGGCCAGCCCGTATTCGCCAATGAGGACGTGGAAAACGGCAAGGACCACCCCTTGTTTTCGCGCATGAAGGATTTCTACATTGATAATTACCAGCACAACTTCGACCTGGTTGAATTCACGATTACGGCGGGTGATGACGAAAAGGAGATGGCCGTCGAGGGCCAGACGACACGGATCAGTTACTGGATCAAGGATGATGTAACCCCGCCGTCTGCGTATCAGATCGTAAAGAACCACATCAACGCCGGGCAACAGATCGGAGCGAAGGTCATTGAAAAGGGCCGGGAAAAGGCGGTCATGAAGCTGGTTAAGGATGGGCGGGAAACCTGGGTCATCGTGGAGGTGTATAATGGCGGGGAATCCTATCTGTTGACCGTGGTCCAGTCCGGCGACATGGCGCAGGAGGTGAAGGCCGGGAAGCTCCTTGAAGCATTGGATAAGGATGGACACGTTGCGGTATACATCAACTTTGCCACCAATAGTGCGGAGTTGGATGAAACCGCATCGCCCGTTATTCTGGAAATTGCCGGGATGTTGAAAGAGAACCCTGACCTCAAGTTAAAGGTGGAGGGCCATACCGACTCCACGGGCGACCCTGATGCCAATCTCAAGCTTTCCCGGGACCGGGCCGAGGCGGTGGTCGCGGCGTTAATCAAGGCCGGGATCGCAAGAGAGAGGCTTACGGCCGCCGGTCATGGGGCCTCGCGTCCCATTGCCGACAACGCCGCCGACGCCGGCCGGGCCAAGAATCGCCGGGTTGAACTGGTAAAAAAATGACCCCGCCCAATCACCTCAATAGAAGGTGAAACCATCGCCTTTCAACCGGTCGCCTTCCAGATGCCCCGGCCTGGAAGGCGACGGCACTCGTCTGCATGCGGCGCTGACCCTATGTCGGCGTTTTCCTCCTCAAGGTTCCTCTTCGACGTGAGACGCCATGATCGTCCTGACCTTATCCGTGCGGACCTGGGATTTGATCATCGGAAAACCTTTACACCGGCTTGCCTGACGTTGTAAAATAAATTTCATGTCTCTTCCGCATCCTTTCCTCCGTTGGCCCGTATCCTCGGGCAGGAGGCGGCCGGATACGCTCCGTTACCGAGGAGGTCCGATAAAAAGACTTTATCGGGGCCCCGTCTGAAGGACGGTGTATGGGTGCGGATGATCCCTGGCCGGCTGGTTTCATCTGTTCTTCATGAACCGGCACGAAGCGCTGATTGTTTCTTTAACCTTTGCTTGATACCGAAAGCACCCGCAACAAGCCATGGCACATCCCATTTCAATCCCTATGGATACCCAAGAAAGGAGGCTCCCATGTTGCCTTTAAAAAAAATCCTGTGCCCTACGGATTTCAGCGATCCATCTTTTGAGGCGATGAAAGTGGCTACCGAACTGGCCTTGCATTTTTCCTCCGAACTGATTGCTATCCACGTTGTTGCGCCGATTCCCGTTATTGCAACGGAGTACACGAGTTCGGCGGCCTTCAATGTGCAGGAATATCAGCAGGTAATGGAGGTTTCGGCCATGAAGACCCTGGAGGAGGAAATGGAAAGGAGGATCCCTGAAGGGGTTTCGGTCCGCAGGATGTTGTCTCTGGGCGATCCCGCTCATCAGATTGTGCAGACGGCCGAGGATGAACAGGTGGACCTCATTGTCATCGCAACCCGGGGCCAGACAGGATTAAAACGCCTTGTCTTCGGCTCGGTCGCGGGAAAGGTCGTTCGGCTTGCCGCCCGGCCTGTTCTCAGCGTTCGGGATAAGCACTCGTGACACGGCAAAGGGCGGAAAACCTGGATTTCGATTCTTGGAACAATTTTCGTAATAGAGGAGTCGCCATATCATGAGTCAGTACCATCTGGACCGTATCTTCCAGCCTCGCCGGGTGGCGGTGGTGGGGGCCAGCGAAAAGGCCGGCAGCATCGGGAATGCGCTGATGAAAAACCTCATCGAGGGCGGATTTCAGGGAAAACTGCTGCCAATAAACCCGAAGTACGATGCGCTGCACGGCATTGAGGCCGTCCGGTCCGTCTCGGATCTGGAACCGGGGGTGGACCTGGCGGTTATCGCCACGCCGATTCATACCGTGCCCGGCATTGTGCAGGAATGCGTTGAAAGAAAGGTGGCGGGCGCTATCGTCATCTCGGCCGGGGGAAAGGAGGTCGGCGAGAAGGGAAGGGAAATCGAGGAACAGATTCGGTCCACGGCCTATGCCGGCGGACTTCGTATCGTGGGCCCCAACTGTCTGGGCATTATCCATCCGGCCGCCAGGCTCAACGCCAGCTTCGCCTCCGAGATGCCCGATGCCGGCCACCTGGCCTTTGTCTCCCAGAGCGGGGCCATCTGTACGGCCATCCTGGACCTGGCCTTCAAGGAGCACATCGGCTTCAGCCATTTTGTCAGTATCGGCTCCATGCTGGACGTGGATTTCGGCGACCTCATCGATTACCTCGGGAACGATGCCTCCGCCAAAAGCATTCTCCTTTACATCGAAAGCCTGACGAACTTCCGCAAATTCATGAGTGCGGCCCGGTCGGTGTCCCGCATCAAGCCCGTCATTGTCCTGAAAGCGGGCAGAAGCGAGGCAGGGGCAAAGGCCGCCGCGTCCCACACCGGCGCCATGGCCGGAGAGGACGCGGCCTATGACGCCGCCTTCAAGCGGGCAGGCATCGTGCGGGTGGACACCATTCAGGACCTCTTCGACTGTGCGGAGCTGATGGCCAAACAACCGCGGCCTCGGGGCCCGCGTCTGGCCATTGTCACCAATGGCGGCGGGCCCGGCGTTATGGCCACAGACACCCTTGCCCGGTACGGCCTTGAGCCGGCGCCCCTCGATCCCAAAACGATTCAACAACTCGATGCGTTTCTGCCGGCCTTCTGGAGCCGGAGCAATCCCATCGACATCCTTGGAGATGCCTCTGCGGAACGCTTTCGGCGCACCCTGGAGGTCTGTTCAAGGGGAGAGGACACGGACGGCGTCTGCGTCATGCTGGCTCCCCAGGCCCTTACGGATCCCCTTTCTGTGGCCGAAACCCTGGCATCCACCCAGAAGGACATCCACTATCCCGTGGTTGCCTGCTGGATGGGCGGCAAGAGCATCGGACGGGCCTTGGAGGTCCTCAATAAGGCGGGAATCCCCACCTATGAGACGCCGGAACGGGCAATCCGGGCCTTTTGGTATATGGTGGAGTATGCCCGGAACATGGCATCTCTGCTGGAAATCCCGCCCAAGCTGACCCGGGATATCGCCTTTGATTCGGAAAAGGCCGGGCGCCTGCTGGCCAGGGCCCCGGAGGAGGGGTTTATGCTGGAATCGGACTCCAAGGAGGTCCTTTCGGCTTACGGCCTCCCCGTGATCCGGACGGAAACCGCGGGGAGCGAAGAAGAAGCCTCCCGCCTGGGCCGGGACATGGGATATCCGCTGGTCATGAAGCTCCATTCCCCGGACATCACCCACAAAACCGAGGCGGGCGGGGTACGCCTGGACCTGCGCTCGGATGCGGATGTTTGTGCGGCCTTTCAAGGAATCGTAGAGTCCGCCCTCCGCTATAAGCCCGAGGCCCGGATCGAGGGGGTCACCCTGCAGCCGTTTTTTTCCAGCCCGGATTTCGAAATCCTTCTGGGGGCCAAAAGGGATGCCAATTTCGGTCCGGTCATCCTCTTCGGCATGGGCGGCATCTTTACGGAGATCCTCAAGGACCGGGCGTTGGGACTTCCCCCCATGAACCGTCTGCTGGCCCGGCGCATGATGGAGGAGACGAAGGCCTGGACCCTGCTGCAGGGGTACAGAAACCGGCCCCCGGCGGACATGGAGCGCCTCGAAGAAATGATCATCCGGCTCTCCCAGCTCCTGATCGATTTTCCCCAGATTGCCGAATTGGACATGAATCCTGTTTTGATCAAGGACGGCGAGCCCGTGGCGGTGGATGCCCGTATCCTCGTCTCCGCGTCGGACCGGCCTTCCCCCCTGCACCTGGTGATCAGTGCCTATCCCGAGGAGGATGAGACCCATCTGGTTACCCAGGAAGGCGTCAGGCTGTTTGTACGTCCTGTCAGGCCGGAAGATGCGCCTATCTTCCAGAGCTTTTTCAAGGTCCTGTCCCCCACAACCATCTACAACCGTTTCTTCAGCCATGTAAAGGAATTAAGTCCGGAGATGCTGGCAAGGTTCACCCAGATCGATTACGACCGGGAGATCGCCCTGGTGGCCCTAGACGACGATCCCAAGGCAGAAGAGCGGATGCTGGGGGTGGCCAGGATTATCGGAGACCCGGACGGAAAGAAGGGGGAGTTTGCCGTGGTGGTGGGCGATCCCTGGCACGGGAAAGGGATCGGTTCGACCCTTCTTCAAAACTGCCTTGCAATCGCCAAAAGGCGGGGATTTGAAGCGGTGCAGGGCATTGTTTTACCGGAGAACCGAAGTATGCTTTCCATGGGGAAAAAGCTCGGCTTTCAGATCACAAGACGTCCCGATGCCGATGAGTTCGAGCTTGTCATCCAGTTTGAGTGACGGATCCGGCAAACCGCCCCAGTGCCGGGGACCCGGGCAGGCATCCTGCCATGACCATTTGCCGCTGAACGTGATTCAGGCCTTATGGTCTCATGAAACGCCTGATCCGGGAGATGCGGACCTCATGAGCCGGGCCTCCCTTGCGGCGATGTTGCGTCAATGACACCCTGATCATTGGGTCGGAACCTCCACATGGATTTTGGCAGTGAGTGAAATGAAGGGAAGGGATGACATGGACCAGGGAAAGTGCTCTCCCAGGGAACGAACCTATTATGATGAGGTTCCGGACTATACCCGGCCCACCCTTGAGATTCCCCGCAGGTTTAGGGAGCGGGTGCTTGGGCGGCTGGAGTTTCTCTACGGTCCCAAAGGGGCTGAGAACTGGATGCCTGAACTCGAAAGGATCCTCAAGGTCCATTATGCCCACAAGCCGCCGGAGATGATCGAGAAGGAGCAGCACTACGATCCGGGGCAACGATTCTGCCAGGCGCATATCATTCTCATCACCTACGGGGACATGGTGAAGGGGGACGGGCCCACGCCCCTTTCGGTCCTTCACCGCTTTGTGACGCAATATGCCCAGGGCGCCATCAACACGCTCCATCTTCTCCCCTTCTTTCCCTATTCCTCGGACCGGGGTTTTGCCGTCATGGATTACCGGCGAGTGGACGAGCGGCTCGGGTCCTGGAAGGACATCCAGGAGAAAAAGCGTCACTACGATCTCATGTTTGACGCCGTCGTCAACCACTGTTCCGCTCGAAGCGAGATGTTCCTGGAGTTCCTGAACGGAAACCCGGCCTACCGAAATTTTTTCATCGCCTATGAGTCCCCTGATGAGCTTACAGAAGAGCACCGTCGCAAGATCTTCCGGCCCAGGACCTCGGATATCCTCACCCGCTACGAGACCATCCATGGGCCTCGATTCATATGGACCACCTTCTCCCCGGATCAGGTGGACCTGAATTTCCGAAACCCCGCCGTTCTTCTGCAGGTGTTGGAGAGCATTCTCTTTTACGTCCGCAAAGGCGCAGATCTCCTCCGCCTGGACGCGGTGACCTATATCTGGGCGGAGCCCGGAACCGAAAGCGTGCATCTCCCCCAGACCCATGAGATCGTCAAACTCCTGCGTGATGTGGTGGATCTCGCAGCCTCCGGGGCCAGCCCTAAGCACTATAAGATTAGTACAAGGGAGTATTTTGTACAGATGCAGGCGATAGTGCGCTTATGTGCCGCTTGAGAGATT
>JAWOIH010000087.1:0-7996 GCA_046484725.1 Candidatus Desulfacyla sp.
GAGGACGTCTTTGCCCTCCTCTCATGGAAAGAGATGGTCTATCTGTCAGGGCCGAGACTTCTTCCCCTCATCGCTTGCGCGCTTTTGCCTCTTGTTCTGGGCACTTACTGGCAGAGAGTGTTATTGTCAGTGGCGGTATTCGGGCTGCTGGCCATTAGCTGGGATATCCTTGCGCAGAGCGGCATGGTTTCCCTCGGGCAGGCGCTTTTTTTCGGCATGGGTGCATACTGTTCCGGGGCGATGAATCATTACTGGCATCTTTCCCCTTTCATCACCATCCCCCTGGCCACCCTCATGGGAGGAGTTATCTGCACGACCCTTCTTCTCCCTGTTTTGCGGCTGCGGGGGATCTACTTTGCCATGGTTACCCTCATTATCCCGCTGATGCTGGTCCGGATCATTGAGGCCACCAAGATTTTAGGCGGAACCGAAGGGATCAGCGGGCTGACCCCGCTTCCTTCTCATTGGATCGAGTCGTATGTGAGCCTGGCCGCCCTCCTGGCCGCCCTTTTCGGATTTCGAAGGCTCATGGATTCCGATTACGGTCTCGTGCTCAAAGGGATCAACGATAATGACCGATCGGTGATGAATGCGGGCATCAACATCTACTGGTTCAAGGCCCAGGCCCTGTTTTTGTCAAGCGCTGTCGGCGCCTTTGCCGGGGCAATGATGACCCACGTCTATATGTTTGTGGGAATGCCCGTCTTTGCCCTCGATTATTCCATCCTTCCTATTGCTGCGGTGGTTGTGGGGGGCGGGGGTTCTCTTGCCGGCGCGGTTCTCGGGGCATTTATCCTGGTCCCGCTTTCCGAGGCCCTCAGGGCCCTGGGCGGATTAAGAATCGTTTTTTACGGCGCCTTTCTCGTTTTTTTCATCGTGGCCCTCCCTGAGGGGATCTTTCATTTCATCACCCGAAAGTATCATCAGTTTGAAAGATGGGTGGAGGTGGAAAAGTGAATGCCGCACCCTTATTGCAGGTGGTGGAGCTTTCCAAGTCCTTCGGCGGGGTGCAGGCCGTAAGCCGGGTCACCTTCGACCTCCACAAGGGCGAACTCCTCGGGATCATCGGCCCAAACGGATCCGGCAAGACAACTACCGTAAACCTTATCACGGGATTTGTGAAAGCGACCTCGGGGAGCGTCATCTACCAGGGCCGCGACATCACCAGCTGGTCCCCTCACAAGATTGTACGCTTAGGGATTGCCAGGACATTTCAAATGGTCAAGCCGTTCTACCAGCTCCCCGCATTCAAGAATATCATCATCCCCCTTTACTCCCCCAGGGTGAAGCAGCTTGTGGGCGGCAAGTACGGCGACAGGAGTGCGGTGGCCCTTGACCTGTTGGAAGAAGTCGGCTTTGAAAGGGATGCCCAGGTGGCTTACAAGGTGGCCAGCGTCCTCCCCCAGGGGTATCTGAAAAGGCTGGAGCTTGCAAAGGCCATCGCCCTGCAGCCCGACCTCATCATCCTGGATGAGCTCTTTTCAGGGCTCAGCCTCGCCGAAGTGGCAAGCATTATTCCTATCATCGAGAAACTCCTTGTCGCGGGAAAGACCATCATCATGATCGAGCACCGGCTTAAGGAGGTGTTCCGCATCGCTCATCGGGTGGTGGTCCTCAACTACGGGAGGCTGATCGCCAATGGTCCTTCCAAAGAGGTGATGGAGAATGAAGAGGTCAAGAAGGCCTACCTTGGGTCTGAGGACTAATAATTCATGGTGGAACCTGCGGATATGAAAGAGGCCAATCGGACGATGGTATCTTTGCGTCCGCAGGGTTCTGTCGGTGAAACGGACTGACCATGCTTGAAGTTCAGAATCTTTTGGTTTTCTTTGAGAACGCGCTGGCGCTCAACGACTTTTCCATGAGCGTGAAACAAGGCGAGATAGTGGGCGTTATCGGTTCCAACAGCGCCGGGAAAACGACCCTCATGAATACGCTTTCGGGCCTCATTATCGATATGGCTATCAAGGAGCGAAGAAAGGGCGGGGAAAGAATCACGGTTTACGGACGCATCCTTTACCAGGGAGAGGAGATCACAACCACCCGGCCGAGCGATAGGGTCAGGAGGGGGATTGCCCTTGCCAGGGAGCGGCATCCCATTTTTCCGGAAAGCAGCGTCATGGAAAACCTCAAGATCGCCGGTTACCTGCGGACCCGGTCGGAAATAAGAGAAGTGACCGAATATACCTTCAAGCTTTTTCCGGCCCTGGTCCCCCTTAAATCACGGAAGGCGGGATTCCTCAGCGGCGGAGAGCAGCAGATGCTTGCCATCGGCATGAGTCTTATGGTAAAGCCCAAGCTCCTCCTCCTGGACGAACCCCTGTTAGGCCTCAGCCCCATGATGCAAAAATCCCTGGTAACCGCCATCTGCAACCTTCAAAAGGAATCCGAGATCACGGTGCTCATCACTGAGCAGTTCGCACGGCCGGTCCTTCCCATCATTGACAGGGGGTATGTCATCGAAAACGGCATGTTGACCCTGTCCGGAACAGGGAAGGAGCTGATGGACAATCCCGAAATCAAGGCCGCCTATTTCGGGGTATAACGAGGAGGTCTTCCAACAAGACCTCAACTGGCATGAAACGACCTGAACGAATCGAATGGTCAAATGAGTAACAAGGAAGAACACAACATCTATGCGGCGTTTGAGGCTGCTGCCGAAAGGCGAAGGCACCATCCCGCCGTCATTTACCTCGGTACCCGGTATTCGTATCTCCATATAAAGGATCTGGCCGAGCGCTTTGCAGCCGCACTCCTCCACATGGGCGTGAGTCCGGGGCAACGGGTCGTTCTCTATATCCCAAACACGATCCAGTGGGTGATAACATGGCTGGGAATCCAGCGTGCAGGCGCCGTGCCCGTACCCATCACGCCCATCTATACCCCCCATGACCTGCGCTATATCACGAACGACAGCGGGGCGGAAGCGATCGTGTGCGCAGACACCAACTTCGGATATGTAAAGCGGGTATTGCCTGAGACACAACTCAAAAATGTAATCGTCACCCGCATGGCAGACCTCCTGCCGTGGTGGAAGCGGGCCTTCGGCACCCTCTTTGATGTGCTCCCGAAAGGAAAGGCCGCTCTCGGAGAAAACACCTATTTTCTGCGGACCCTCCTCAGACAAAACCGGGGGGCGGTCGCAACGCTCCCGCCATTGACCCGGGACGGGCGGGCCAGGTGCGAGATCCTTTACACCGGCGGCACGACAAAGTTCCCTAAAGGCGTCCCCTACACGCACGATCTCTTCCTGGTGTCCGTAGCCGAACAGATCACCGTGAGCAAGGATCTTGTCCCTGTAGAGGACAACATCGTATTTGGTAACGCCCCCCTTTTTCATATTCTGGGCCAGACATGCAGCCTGGGCTCCTTGTTTATGGGCGGCACCCTCATGCTCCAGCCCAAGGTGAACATCGACGCCACCTTTGAATCGATCGAACGGTTCAAGGCCACTTCCATGATCGGCGTTCCTACCCTGTACCGCATGATGCTGGAACACGACCGGCTCGACCAGTATGATCTCAGTTCCGTGGTTTACTGGTACAGTGCCGGAGATGTCCTCCCCGTAGAGGTGGGGAAACGGTGGCAGGAAAGATTCGGCAGGATGATTTATCAAGGCTACGGCGCCACGGAAACCTGCGGCGGGGTCGCCATGTGCCCGACGAACGTTACAAATCCTCCTAAGAGCGTCGGCCGCGTGGTGCCGAGCAAGCGGATCAAACTTGTGGACCCCGCTACCCTCGAGCCGGTGAAGCAGGGGGAACCGGGCGAACTCCTCGTCAATTCCGATCTCATGGTAACGAGCTATCTCAACAAACCGGAAGAAACCAAAGAGGCCTTTGTAGAAATAGAGGGGAGAAAATGGTATCGCACTGCGGACATCATGTCCATGGATGGAGAAGGAAATCTCTATTTCGTGGACCGGACCGTGGATACCATCAAGCACAAAGGCTATCGGATATCAGCCTCTGAAATCGAGGCGGTGCTTCAGGAACATCCCGCTGTGATCGGATCCTGCGTGGTGGGCATCCCGGATGAAAAGGTGGGTGAACGCATAAAGGCCTATGTGGTCCTGAAAACGGACACCAAAGGGATCACGGGATACGATCTCATCAAGTGGTGCCGGACACAGCTTGTTTCTTATAAAATACCCCAGTATATCGAATTCAGAGACATGCTTCCCAAGTCAAAGGTGGGAAAGCTCCTGCGGCGCGAGATTCGGAGCGAAGAGGAACGACGGGCCGAGGGGTGATCATGAACAGGCGCATCCCTTTTCCCATCCGATCCCACCATTTTGTTTGGCGGTCGACGTTGCCGTAATTCCCTTCAATTAGACCACGGGTCTTGCCCGTGCGACCCCACGAGGTGCTACCGTTCTGGTTCGGAGTTGTGATCCGACGCATCCCCTCTTTTCGTAATCAAACCGAAGGGCATCACGGACCTGCCGGAACGTCAAATGGCGATCCGCGGGGGAGGCAGACCGGGACGGCGTCCAGGGCCTCCGGCCTGTCCAGGCCCATTCCATGGTGCGACGAATATCCTTTTTTAAAATGACGAAACATCCTATAATACCGCTTCACCCGGCAATACCCCGGAGGAAGCGGCATCTCAAACAGACCGCCCTAAACCATGTCCCGGAACCCCATGGAGGAAACCATGCATACGCCCCACACGATCCGCCCGGAACCCGCGCATCGGACGCGCATCTACGCCCTCTGCATCTTCTTTGCGTTGGGGGTCTGGATCTTCTCGCTCCATTTAATGCCCGAGGCCCATGCGGACGAAGACATCACCATCGGTCTCTTGGAGGAGCCCAAGACGCTCAATGTATGGCTGGCCTCTGATGCCTGGTCCAGCAAGGTCCTCTCTCAGATCTATCAGCCCTTGTATGTCCGCGAGCCCAAGACGCTGAAACTGGTCCCGTGGCTGGCTGCCGCCGATCCGGCGTACGATCCGGCCGCGCTCACCTATACGGTGAAGATCCGGCCTTCCAAGTGGTCGGACGGCTCTGAGCTGACCTCGGAGGATGTGGCCTTTACAGGCAATCTGATCAAGGCGTTCAAGGTCCCCCGCTTTCTGTCCAACTGGGAATTCATCAGTGAAATCGAGACCCCGGACAAACACACGGTCCGCTTTCACCTCAGGGAACCCAAGGCCATCTTCCTCTCCAGGACCCTCAGTACGCCCATCGTTCAGAAAAAGCGATGGGCGCCCATCGCCGAAAGTGCCAAGAAAATGGAGAAGCCGCTCCTGGCGCTTCTCAGGGAAAAGGTGACGGACCCGGTCAGCAACGGGCCATTCGTCCTGAAGGAGTGGCGCCAGGGGGCCTACCTGTATCTCGAAAAAAACCCGCATTTTTTCGGCCAGGGGAAAGAGATATCCGGATATCTCCTGGGACCTTATATCGACGGCATCATATTCAAGTTTTTCGGTACGACCGATGCCGTCATCCTGGCCCTCTTGAAAGGGAGTATCGACATGTTCTGGTGGGGGCTTCAGCAGGGCTATCTGGAGGACCTGGCGGAGGATAAGGACATCAGGATTTTCACCAATGAGAAAAGCGCCCTTTACTATGTGGGATTCAACCTCAGGGAGAAGCCCTTTGACGATATTCACTTCAGAAAGGCGGTAGCCCTGTCCACGGACAAGGATTTTATTACCACAAGAATCCTCCAGGGATATGCACGCAATGAAGGGTCTGTGGTCCCGTCCAGCAATGCCTTCTGGCATAACCCGGATGTCGCCGCATATGGGGAAGGGCTTTCCAGGGAAGAGCGAATCGTAAAGGCCTATGAGATCCTCAGCCAGGGGGGGTACACGTGGAAACGCTCACCCGTCACCCTAGACGGGAAGGTGGCCAACGGGGAAGAGCTCCGCCTGCCCGACGGCAGCCCTGTGGAACAATTCACCATCCTCACGCCCCCCGCGGACTACGATCCCCAGCGGGCCATGTTGGGGATCATGATTCAGGAGTGGCTCAAGATGCTGGGGATGTCGGTGACTTCCAAGCCGATGCCCCTGGGGTCCCTCATCCAGCAGGTCAAGGCACGCCGCCAATTCGATCTCTTTGTAATGGGCTACGGCAACCTCTCCCTGGACCCGGACTATCTGAGAAATTTCTTCATCTCCAGAAATAACAAGCCCAACGGCTGGAACACCTGCGGGTACAGCAACCCCCGCTTTGACAAAATAGCCGACGCCAGCGCCGGAACCATGGACTTGGAGGAACGGAAACGCCTCATCTGGGAGATGCAGAAGATGATCATGGACGATCTCCCCTGGTTCCCCCTGTACAGTCCCAAACTGGCCGAAGCGGTCCGAGTGGACAAGTTCACAGGCTGGGTCCAGATGGTGGGAGGCATCGGCAATCGGTGGTCATTCTGTACCCTAAAACCCATCCCGAAAGGCAACGCGAAGAACTGATGGGGATGGAGGGACTTTAAACAAAAAAATCTTTGTGTCTCCGTGTCTCTGTGTGAGCACTTGCCGGGCATCGGGTCAGATGTCAAACGGGATCTTGCGGTTGAGTTCTATCCCCTTCAGATCGATGGCCACATCGTAGGCCATGACCTCCACGCCGTTTCGGATCGCCCGACGGAGTTCCCGGCCGTAGGCCGGGTCGATCAGGTCCGCAGGCCGGAACAGCCCGGCATCCATTCGCTGGATCAGGTAGAACATCACGGAACGGTCTCCTGAACGGACCTGGGCCTGGAGTTCCTTGAGGTGTTTGAGCCCCCTTGCGGTAATCGCATCCGGAAACGAGGCCTCTCCGTCGGTTACAAGGGTACAGTTTTTCACCTCAACAAAACACCGCATGGGACCGTTTTCGAGCAGCAGGTCAATGCGGGAATTCGTCCCGTATGCGACCTCGGATCGGATCTTTTCATAACCGCTCAGCCGATCTATCAGGCCCGCAAGGATAGCGGCCTTGACCAGCCGGTTCGGGACCATGGTATTGACGCCCACCAGGGAGGTGGGCATCTCGATCAGTTCCCAGGTGTACCTGAGCCGTCGTTTGGGATTGTTATGGCGGGAGAGATAGACCCTGCGGCCCGGCTCGGAGCAGGCCAGCATGCTCCCGGAATTGGGACAGTGGGCCACCACCACGCGGCCGTTTCTAAGCCTCACATCCGCAAGAAAGCGCTTGTATCTCCGGATGAGGGTCCCCTGAATCAGCGGGGGCCAGGCCAACCGGCCTGAATCCCGATTATGCTGGATGGCATCGGAGTGCATGATCCATCATTCCATGGAAAGCGCTAAAAGGCAAGAGACCTTCTCCATTGCGGCCTGGAAGACCGGCGAATTTCACCTTCACACCCTAACGTGTTGGCTTCGAGAACAGCTCCGTGAATAAGGAGGGCCGAGCATGAAGGGATTTTACCCTGTCCAATCGCTGTCCGCTCTTATCGCAACCGTGGCTCTGTGTTCCCTGTTCATGGCGCCGGTCCATCCAGCCCCGGCATCGGCCCGGCATCTCCCTCCTGAAAGGAGCGCGGCCCCCGCCTCCCCCGTACCCGCACAGGCGCCAACGCCCGTGGCGTCCGCCGGGCCAACGACATCCCCGCCGATCCCGGGGGGGCAGGACAAGGACTTCGACAAACGCATCCACGCCATGCACGAACACATCCGACACGGCCGGCTGGAACAAGCCATCCAGGCGGCCCGGGCCGCTCTGGCGATCGATGCGGCCCATGGGGAGACCCTTGCCGAACTGAAACGGCTCGAGGATATGAAGGCCATGGCGGATCAGGCCCTGGAGCGTATGGCAAGCATGGAGGGCCCGGCCCGGGTGCAAACGGGGCCCCCGGATCCCCAGGAAAAACCCTATCTGGAGGTCCTCGATGCCGGAGAGATCGACTGGACCCATGGGACCCTGCGCGCCAAGGGCGTCGCCTTGCCTCCCCCCGGGTCGTCCGCCAGGGAAGAGACAGAGAACGCGGCGCAAAGGGTGGCCGTTGAAACGGCCATGTATAAGCTCCTCACCCTCATATACCAG
>JAWOIH010000104.1:0-7470 GCA_046484725.1 Candidatus Desulfacyla sp.
AACCAGCCCAAAATGAATCAACCGTAAACTGGGGGAATGCTGTGATGCTGAAATGCTGAGATTGGGGGATCTGGGGATGAACAATAGCCGATGGATGGGGGCATATGGTTGCGGATCTCATACCTTGAGTCTTGCGCCTTTTGCATCGAGCATCCAGGAGCCGGGAACCCGCAACGAGGTGGAAGTTGAAAGCTGAAAGCCGAAAACAAACAGCTGCGAGCAACCAGCACCCAGACCTACGATTCCAGCAGATTCGGAAGGAACAGGCTGAGGCCGGGCCAGTAGGTGATCAGGAGGAGCGCAAAGAGGAGGAGGAGCAGAAACGGGAGGGTCGCCCTGTATAGCTGGATAATCGGTTTGTCGAACCGGGAGCTTGCGATAAAGAGGTTCAGCCCCACGGGCGGGGTATTGTAACCGATCCCCAGGTTTGCCAGGAAGATGATGCCCAGGTGAACCGGATCGATCCCGAACCGGGCGGCCAATGGGACGATCAGGGGAACCACCACCAGGATGGCGCTGAATATATCCATCATGCAGCCCACCAGGATGAGAAACAGATTGAGAATCATCAGGAACCCGATTCTGGTTTCCACCAGGCCTTCCATGAAGTCAAGAATTTTCATGGGGATAAAGGCGTCCACCAGATAGTTGGTGAACCCCATGGCCGCGCCCAGGATGATCATGATGCCCCCCACCATTTTCACGCTGTCTCGCATGATTACGGGGAGATCCTTCACGAGTCTCAGCTCGTGGAAGACCAGGCTCTTGATGCAGAGGACATAGACGACCGTGAGGGCCGCGGCCTCTGTGGCGGTGCAGAATCCGGAGTAGATCCCTGCAAGGATGAGAATCGGTATGGGCAGTTCCCATGCCGCCCCTTTGAGTGCCCCCAAGAACTCCCGGGCTGAAAATGCGGGTCGTTCGAGTCGCCACTTCCTCCCCATGTACACGGAGAAGAGGCAGGGAATTCCCACCATCAGGACCCCGGGCAGGAGCCCGGCCATGAACAGCTTCTCGATGCTCGTACCGGAGACAAATCCGTAAAGGATGATGGGGAGGCTCGGGGGGAAATGGAGCCCCAGGCTCCCCGAGGCGGTCATCAGGCCCAGGGAAAAATTCTCATCATACCCCTCGGAGATCAGGGCCGGGAAGAGGAGGCCGCCCAGGGCGATGATCGTGATGCCCGTGGCCCCTGTGATGGCCGTGAAAAAGGCGCATGAGACCAGGGCCACGACCCCGAGACCGCCTGGGAGCCATCCAAAGAGGCTCCGTGAAAACCTGACGAGACGGGCCGATGTGCCGCCCTGGGAGAGGAGGTATCCTGCAAACGTAAATAAGGGGATCGCCAGCAGGATCGGCGCACTGGCCAGCCGGAAGATCTCGATCGGTATGGCGGCCAGATCCACCCCGCTCACATGGAGACCGATCATGGCCGCGGCCAGGATCCCTGCAAAAAGGGGGAGGCCCAGGAGGACCAGAGAAATCAGGAGGATGACCATTAAAAGGATCATGGGACACCCCGGAACAGCCGAATCCCCTCGTGCAGTGCCTTAATCAGAAAACGGAAAGAGAGGAGGGCAAAACCCGCCGGGAGGATCACCTGACCCAGCCACGCCGGGAGATTCAAGAGCGTGGCCCCTCCAAAGGCCATCTCCATCCGAATGTAATCCACACAGACCTTGAACATGATCGCGCTGATGACCGCGCACGTGGAGGCGAGCAGGACCTCACGGGCGGGAAGCCATCTTTCGGGGAGGATGCTTGAAAAGACATCGATGTTGATATGCTTCCCGTCTCTGGTGAGAAGCGATGCGCCCAGAAAGGTCAGCCACAGCACCAGGAGCCTGACAAAGGGGCCGGACCCGTCCATATGCCCCAGCATGGCATTGGCCCACTGAAGATGACCGTAGGTGTACAGGCTCCTCAGGCCTACCTGAATAAATGTGATGAGGACCATGACCCAGAGCATCAGGACGATCAGCCATCCCTCAACCCTGGCAAGGAGAGTGTCGATCCATTTCAGTAGGTTCATGGCAAATTCAACAATTTAGGGATTCAGGAAGTGGAAATTCTGGATTACTGCAATTCGTCATTTGTCCGAATCCTTGAGTGTTTCATACACACGATCCAGGAGTTCTTGAGGGTAGATCTCTCCGGTCAATTTCCGGGCGACAACGGCACGGATGGCGTGAAACTGCGCCAGATCGTCCCCTTCCGGGGCCGGGACGATGGTCAGGCCGCTCTTTCGGATGATGTCCACGGCCTCTTGGGTTTGTTCCCGCAATTGCACGGTGAGTCCGGCCATACCCTCGGAAACGCACTGGTCGAGCAATTGGGCCAAGTCTGCCGGGAGTTTATTGAAGTAATTGGATGCGATAAGGATGGCCCCGGTGGAGTGGGTCAGGGGGAGCGCCATCATCGTGTTGAGATAGTTCTGCCACTGGAGGGCCAGTGCCCCTAAAGGGGGCGCATAGACCGTATCGATCATCCCTGTATTGAGGGCGGTGGTGACGTCTGTGACGGCAAGGGGGATCGGATTGACCCCCATGGCGATAAAGGTCTCTTTGGCAATCGGATCCCCTGCCCATGTCCAGACCTTTAACCCTGAAAGGTCTTGGACGGTCCGGATCGGCTTTTTCGACATGAGATGGACATTTCCGACCTCGGCCCACGCCAGGAGTTCAAATCCCTTTTTGCGGAATTCCTCCGTAAAAAAGGGAAGCAGCTCCCTGTGGACCCGGTCCACCTGGCCCGAATTGCTGAACAGGAACGGCAGGTCCAGGACCCGCACCATAGGGAGGATTTTCCCGAACCCCACACCGGAGAAGGCCGCGCAGTGGATCTGGCCGATCCGGATCTTTTTCAGCACGTCCAGTTCATCGCCGGCAATCCCGCCCGCATAGATCCCGAAACCGATTCTGCCCCCGCTTTTTTCCCTGAGCGTCTTGTCAATGCCTCTCATGCACTTGACCCAGGCAGACCCTTCCGGCGCAACGGTGGCGAACTTGATGACATACTGCGGGCCCGCCGCATCCGCCTCATCCGTCAAAAAAAGACCGAAGCAGAAGGCCGCAACGCAGGAGGTGAGACATGTCCATTTTTTCATGATTCCGAAGTCTCCTATATTCTATTTGATTCGTATGAGTGAATCCGGGCAGGCCGTGGCACATAATTCTCACACAGAGACACAGAGACATAAAGAAAATAATAGTCGGTAACCGTTCACGGGTTCAGGAATACGCGAGTATGGGTGTTATATAGACCCTGCATACGCCTGCAAATCACGGCCATGCCCTCACGGGCACACTACAAACTTGGCGCAAGGAACCCGCGGGAGGCGCTGTGTGATAACAAATTCAAGACCGCGGCCGGTTCAAAAGAAGCGTTCATCCGTGGTCTCCTTAAGACCCTTGATCTTCTGTTGGACCGCAGCGTTGATGAGGCAGACCTCTTTGAGCTGGTCGGGCCGACCCTGCTCCACCCTGCGGATCAGGTCCAGGAAGAGGGCCTTGTCCTGGACTCGGACGGCATAATATTTCGCATAATAGTAGGGGGCCAAGAAAAACGCGCCATTGCTCGCGGCCATGGCCCTGGAGAAATAGTCCTTTGCCATGGCCGCATCTCCGCCCAAGATTCCGGGACGGGCCGCCAACATGGAACCGGAGATGAGATAGGGCGTGCCAAAGAAATAGCCCGGGTCGATTTCCATGACCCTGTCCAGGCATGCCTGTGCCGTGCTCAATTCGCCTAATGCGGCGGGTTTGTCCAGGTTGAGGTTGATCCACCCGTTCCACGACATGGCGATCCAGAAGAGGGGCTCGATGTGTTCCGCGTCTATTTTCTTTAAGCGGTCCTGGACGGCTTGATGCATGGGTTCTTCAATCCCGATGGCCCTCAGACCATACATCCTGGCCCTCTGGTAGAGGCCGGATGCCCGCTCAGGGTCTTCCTCCTCCACAAAGAGCATGGCATAGCCGGTGTACCCCATGCAGAGGGCTGTCAGGAACTCCTTGTTTTTGGGTGCTTTTTTGAGGAGCCCTTCCATCAGTTTCAGTTGCGCGGGGAGGGACTGCCTCGCCAGCTCCAGGTCGCACTCCTCGAAAAAGACGCCGGTCAGATCGGGCACAAGGGATGAGGCGGCGTGCAGGGCCAGGCGTGTGCACCCGCTCAGGAACAGCAGGGTCAAACCGATGACCAGCAGATGCAGGGGAGATCTCTTCATGCGCTAATACCCCAGGAACGGGTCCCCCTTTGACGGGGGGGTTTCCAGGAACTTTTCCGCCAGGACCTGCGCCCCGGCCCCGTTTTCCATGTCCAGAACCTGTTTGTAATGTCTTACCGCCTTGTCTCTCTCGTTTTCAAGATCATAACTCATGCCCATCTTTATCAAAGGCCATGCGATCATTGCAGGGTCTGCTTCAGGGTCCGGGTGATCGAGTATCTTCTGCAATCCGACCCTGGCCTCACTTAAGCGGCCGTGGAAGAGGTCATGAATGGATTCCAGGTAGAGGGCCTGCCGCCTCCAGATGGCGGCCTCTTCCTGATTGACCGCCTCATCGCCCCTTCGAAGCAACTCAATGACTGTCTCCCTGTACTGCCGGTCCATCCCCAGCCTGATGTACGCGACCCCTTCCAGGGCCTTGAACCGGGGGTTATGGGTATACTTGTCTGACAGTTGGATGGCCAGTTCGAGGGCCTTGGAGGACTCCCGCTCGAAAAAGAGGTAGATGTGAAGGAGCATGCTCTTGGCCTCTGTCGCTGAATAGACCGCCTCTTTTGAGGCGATGGTCAGCTTCCTGAGACCTTCTTCCTTGTCCCCTTGGTGGAGGAAGAGGTAGGCCAGAAATCTCTTCACCCCGGAAAAGCGTGCGGTATAATAATCGAAGGTGCCGATTCCGAAGAGCACGTCCTTGTTGTCAGGGTCCATCGTAACGCAGGTTTTGAGGGAATCCACCGCGTCCTTTGCCAAAAAAAAGGATGAAATCCAGTTGTCTTTCATGAGTTCGAAACGGCCCTTGAAGCCCAAGGCCCCGCCGAGATAAAAGAAGTCGTAAATATCGGCCCGTTTGTCGTCAATTTTACCCTGGGCCACCGCGATGGCGCGGTCGATTCTTTTCTCAAACGCCTTTACCGTATCTGAAGACCAGAACCCGGCGGCCAAGCGCGACCAGGAGACCATAGCCAAATAGAAATGGCCGGCAGATTCATCCGGACGTGCGGAGATGATTCTGTTGAATACGTCTTCGGCATCATTAAATTGACGTTCATAGATGAGGTCTATCCCCTTCAAGATATCCGGGTCGGCCCTCATATCTTTCATGCCGGAGGATGGGTTCCCTTCAAGACCGAAGAGGCACGGTTCGGTCGCTACAAGTAGGAAGAGAACCAGGATCATTACCCCTGCGGAAAGGAGGGGGCGGTGTATGAGGGGTTTCGGGTTGTTCACAGGAGCGCCTCTTCATTATTTTTTGGCACGGATGACAGGGTCATTTTTTTCGGAAAAGAGCGAGTCTGAGTGCTTGAATGAATCTAAAACCCAAGCCCTGTCGTTCTCTGCGGCTCCGCGTCTCTGCGCGGAAACTGGATAAAAAGTTTCTGTCTCGATCTGGCCGACCTTTGTTCAGGTCAGGATCTGCGCTCATAACCTACATGAGAGGCTTCGTTTAGGCAAGCTCAGAATAATGAATTTTTTGATGAAATCAGGCAACCCGGGACTCTAAGATAAAGATTTTGTGGATTTTTCTGTTTTATGTATTAAATTTGTGTCTTAATTGGGTATAATAGTGGCGATTACCATCTTCATACATGTCGGATATCGTGGTCTTCTGGACGAGGCATGACCCTATTATCTGTTGAAGAGGATTAAGATGAAGATATTCATTGTGGGAAGCACGGGGATGTTGGGGAGCGAATGCAAGAAGGTGCTGGGCCGGGACCACGAGGTCATTTGTCCGGGAAAGAAGGAGGTGAACATCATCAGTTGGGATGTGGTGATCGAGAGCCTGATCGAGGTCTCTCCTGACGTGATTCTCAACTGTGTTGGATTCACCGATATCGAGGCCTGCGAAACAGAGGAGTTTGACGTTCGGAAGATAAATGTGGAAGGTCCGAGAAACCTCGCCCAGGCGTCTGCCCGATTCGGCTGTAAAATGGTTCACATGTCCTGCGGGCATATTTTTGACGGTCAGAAGGCGATGCCCCAGCCCTATTTTGAAGACGATCCCCCCAACCCGACGTCCGCTTATGGGAAAAGCAAACTGGAAAGCGAAACAGCCGTCAGGGGCAATTCTCCCAACTATATTATCGTTCGTTCCATGTGCCTGTATGGCTTGAACGGAAAAAATTTCATCAAATCGATCCTGGCCCAGGCCCTTGGCAGACGTTCGAAGGTCATTCGGGTCCCGGAGGATCAGTACGGGGGCCCAACGTGGAGCTATCGGCTGGCATTGCAGATAAAAGAGCTCGTGGAAAATAATGGAAGGGGTACCTATCATGCCACTGCCGCCGGCTACTGCAGTCGCTTTGAGTTTGTGGAGCATGTTCTGAATCGATTAGAGATCAAAACGCCGATTGAACCGTGCCGTCTGAAGGACCTGGAAAAGACAGTGGATTGGCCTGCCAATTGTCTGCTGGAAAACAGGCTCTCCAAGAAACAGGGCGTCGATGTGATGGTGGACTGGAAAGAGGATCTCGACCGATTCCTCGAAGAATCGGGCGCTGAACTGATCAAGGAAGCCCGAAAGCGGTGAAATGGCTCCTCTCAATCCTCGGGTTGTCATACCTGATCAGCCCGTACGACCTTTTCCCGGACTTCTTCGTAGGGGTGGGCTGGATTGACGATCTGATCCTTCTGGGCCTGCTATGGTGGTACCTCTATGTCTACCGTAAACGGCGATACGGCTACGAGGGCCCGGGTCCCCGGCGCGAGCCGTATGCCGAGGATGCGGGCAGGGAAAAGACCCCGCCGCATGAGGGGGCTGAACCCAAAGATCCATACACGGTGTTAGGGGTTCGGAAGGGGGCGTCCTCCAAGGAAATAAAGGAGGCCTACAGGCATCTTGCCGGCCGGTATCACCCGGACAAAGTCCTCCATTTAGGCCATGAGTTTAAAGAGTTGGCGGAAATCCGATTCAAGGAGATACAGGCCGCCTACCACGAGCTGCGACCGAAGTAGTTCCCCTTAAATGGATCGGCCCAGGACCGCCCCCTCGTAGATCGCGGACTTGGCGCTTCTCGGCTCCAGACAGTCTCCGATCTGATGAATTTCGTAACCTAAGTCCTTGATCTGAAGGTAGAGTCTGTCGTCCGGCCGGGAACCCACTGCAATGACGACGGCATCGGCCTCTATGAAGCGTTCCTCCGCGTTCCGGTCCTCCACAACCACCCCGTTGTCTAACACCCTGCTGAGTTTGAATCCTGTATGGACCTTTACTCCGTTATCCATGATTTTTTTGATGAGGAGTTTCTTGG
>JAWOIH010000222.1:0-6601 GCA_046484725.1 Candidatus Desulfacyla sp.
GGATATGCCGCAGGCGATGTAGAGGGACGGCGTTACGATGGCGCCGCTGACCCCTACCTGGCGGTTGTAGCCCAGCCATCCGCGATCACAGATGATGCGGGTGCCGGCCACGGCCGCCTTTTGCAGACATCGGGCCAACCGGTGTGCCAGCGCGATGTTCTCCTGATCTCCGATGCCGTTACCCACCGCCACGAGGATGGGTGCGGTCGTGATGTCGGTGGTATCGGCCTCGGCCTGCCGGGTTCCCAGATAGCGGGTCCTCCCGGATCGGCAGGTTGCGTCTTTGTGGATGACGCGTCCTTGTGGTGATCCGTCGGCAGGCGTAAACTTGAAGAGGCCTAACTGAAGAGAGATAATGGTGGTGGCCGTGTTGGGAGAGAAAAGGCCTTTGACCTTGCCGCCGTAAACATCTTTTTGAAAACAGAGCCGCCCCTGGAATTCGGTGAGACCGTCCACGTTGCAGATGCAGCCGGCCCCGATGCGGGCGGCCACGGCCGGGGCCCACTCCCACCCCTCTGAGGTATGCGCCGCACACACAAAGGCCGGCCTAAGGGCTGCAATCTCTTCGGCCAGAACAGCGCCGTAGGGTTCATTGACATAGTGGGAAAGCCCGGCGCACTCAACCGCAGTCACCTGGACGCCCCCGCGGCGGGCGATCTCCTGGGCCGCTGCGTCTACATCCTCGCCCCATATCCAGACGCCGACAGTTCCTGAGCGGAGCGTTTGCAGTCTCCGGCCAAAGGCAAGCAGCTCATAGGTTTCCGGATGGACGCGACCGTTGGTACATGCACCGATCACCATAATGTCTACGGAGTCTGGCATATGATTACAGAAAGGCCTTTTCCTTTAGAATCGTCGCCAGTTGATCGGCCTTTTCCAGGGCCGATCCCGTGAGCACCTGTGACGCACGCCTCTGTTCAGGCACCACGAGGCCGAGACAGTCGATCAAGGCCCCCACAGGTTCCAGGGTGTCGGTGGCGATGGTTTCCAGTTTCTGACGATTGGCGCGCAGCAGTCTGGAAAGTGATGGATACCGAGGCCGGTTGATTCCCGGCTGGAGCGTCAGCAGGGCCGGCATCCGAATCTCCAGCACCTCCCGTACGCCGCCCTCAATCTCCCTTTCGATGGACAGCCCGGCCGGATCTGAGGCCGGTGTTAGGGCAATGACCTGGGTTGCATAGGGAAGGTCCAGCCGGGCGGCCAGCATGGGCCCCACCTGTCCGTGCATGCCGTCCTCGGACATGCTGCCGCAGAGGATGAGCGCATATCCCCTGGGTCGCGCATACGTTGCGATCCAGGCGGCCACGGCCTCAGGCCCCGGGTCCTCGTCCGTGGGGGTCTGGAGGTGAATGCCCTCATCGGCCCCCATCCCCATGGGGCGTTTGAGCACCTGCGCGGCCGGCTCAGGCCCTACGGTGATCACATCGATATGTACACGAGCCATGGTTTCCTTGATGCGGACCGCTTCCTCCACGGCGAATTCATCGAAGCGGTTCAGGCGGAACTCGCCGGAGATGTCCAGGGCCGCCATCCCATCGGGGCCGTCCCTTACCACGATCCGTTCTATATCCGGAATCTGCTTGACGCAAACGAGAATCTTCATAACCCCATGCCATTCTTTGGGAGTGCCAACCTCGAACGATATACCTGGCATTTACATGGCCTCAGCCGGGACTGTCAATAAAAAAAGAACGAATGTTCGTTATTTTTATTGACTCCCACAGGCGACTTGAATAGGTTAGGGATTCAGAAATTGAGGAATACAGGAATTGGGGAATTGAGTATTGGGTGCTGTCTTTTGAATTTCGGGCATTTTGAACGTTAGGCACGTCTCTTTGTCATTTTTGACAGCTTATTGGGCATCTTTGTGCCTGTGTGCCTCTGCGTGAGATCCTTTTGGTCGCGGCTATGCCGCCATAGGAGCGAAGGATGGATTTTTCCGTTTCAGAAAAGATGCAGATTATTTTATCGATGATCGACGAGTTTGTCATCAAGGAGTTGATACCCCTCGAGAAGGACTATCTGTCGGGGAATATGAAGGTTCTGATGCCTGCTTTGGAGGAAAAGCGGGCCATGGTGAGACAGATGGAGCTCTGGGCCCCGCTCCATCCGGCCGAACTGGGAGGTATGGGGCTGCCCCTGACCGAAAGCGCCCTGGTATTTGAAGCCCTGGGCCGCACCCCTCTTGGCCTGTACGCTTTCGGGTGCCAGGCCCCGGATGCCGGCAATATCGAGATCCTGCACAAATTCGGCACACCGGAGCAGGTCAACGTATTTTTGCGGCCCCTGGTGGAGGGCAAGATCCGCAGCTGCTTCTCCATGACGGAGGTGGACATGCCCGGCTCCAACCCGGTCATGATGGATACCACGGCGGTCAAGGACGGAGATGACTATGTAATCAACGGTCAGAAGTGGTACACGTCGTCCGCGGACGGCGCAGGCTTTGCCATCGTCATGGCGGTTACGGATCCGGACGCGCCCCCGCACCTCCGGGCCAGTATGATCATTGTGCCCACCGACACCCCCGGCTTCAACCTGGTGCGCAATATACCGGTGATGGGTCACGCTGGCGAAGGGTATTTCAGTCACGGAGAGATCCTCTATCAGAACTGCCGGGTCCCCCAAAAGAACCTCCTGGGCAAAGAAGGCCATGGGTTTGTCATTGCCCAGGATCGGTTAGGCCCGGGCCGCATCCACCACTGCATGCGATGGATCGGCATCTGCAATCGCTCCTTCGATCTGATGTGCGCCCGTGCGCGGGACCGGGTCATTGCGCCCGACCGGAAGCTGGCCGACCGGCAGCTCGTTCAGGCCATGATCGCCGAAAGCGCGGCCGAGATTCAGGCCGCCCGTCTGATGGTCCTCCATGCGGCCTGGAAGATCGAACAGGTCGGCACCAAAGAGGCCCGCAAGGATATCTCCATGATCAAATTTGTGGTGGCCAACACCATGCAGCGTGTGGTGGACCGGGCCCTGCAGGTCCACGGCGGCCTGGGAATGACCGATGACACCATCATCGCCCACTTCTACGCCCACGAACGCGCCGCACGCATCTATGACGGGGTGGACGAGGTGCACAAGATCTCGGTTGCCCGTCAGGTCATGAAGACCTACGCAAACAAGAGCGTCAGGTAGGGGACTGTCTTGGTTTGCTGTCAGTGGAATGCACCCAAAACGATCCAAAGATATTTGCAGGTTGGACTCGTTACGGGTTTCTCGTTGCTGGTTGCAGTTTAAGGGTTGCGGGTTGCCGGTCCTGGGCCGACCTTGTCACCCTCTTACCTTCTTCCGACGACGGCTTACGGCTTGTGAGGGATGATTTCTCAGAATGAGTTTGAAAGAATTCAATGATTGCACCCCAGTGGAACGGATACCGATTGAGGATTACCACCGCTTCAAGGCAAAGGTCGGCGCCTTTAAAGAGGGCTGCTGCCTGGATTTCTTTGCCAAACATCCCGATGTGTTCCAGATTAAAAAAGAGAAAACCATATCCAAAAACCTGGAGCGGATTTTTGCTGCGGCCTTGAAGATCAGCAACAAAAAAGGGTTCCATGCCATGACCCTGCGCGATCTGAGCAGAGAGGTCCATCTGAGCATCGGCGCCCTGTACAACTATTTTTCCTGCAAGGAAGAATTGCTGGAAATGATGCAGCGTCACCGCCGCACCATCACGGCACGTATCCTCACCTCCAACATCGCAGCGGAAAAAGACCCCCTGGCAAAGCTCCGAACGGCCATTCGGACCCATCTGTATCTGAGCGAGGCCATGCAGCCCTGGTTTTATTTTTCCTACATGGAGGCCAAAAATATCGGGACCAAGGAACGCCGGGCCGCAATTCAGGGTGAGCTGAATACGGAGCAGATGTTTGCCGACATCATTTCTACAGGTCGAGACCAGGGCGTCTTTGTCACGGACAATTGTCAACTGACGGCCAGTCTGATCAAGGCCATGGTGCAGGACTGGTACCTGAAGCGCGCCAAGTATGCCCGGCGCCGGGTGGACGTGGAGGCCTATGCCCGCTTCACGATTGCCTTTATCGAAAACAGTCTGGTCAACAGCCACCCCGCAAGCCAACCCGAAAGGTAAAATGGATATGGATCCTATTGATCGTCCCACAAAGGTTCGTAAGGGCGAAGATCTCAGCCCGGACAGGATTGAGGCATATTTGAAGGGAATCATGCCGGACCTCAAGGGGACGGTTGAGGTCCGGCAGTATCCCAGCGGGGCCTCCAATCTGACCTATCTGCTCTCTTTCGACAACCGACAGCTGGTCCTGCGCCGGCCCCCCTTCGGCACCAAGGCCGCCACGGCACACGATATGGGCCGCGAATACAAGGTCCTTTCGGCCCTCAGCCGACATTGGCCTTACGCCCCCCGCCCCCTGGTCTATTGCGAGGACAACGCCGTCATCGGCTCTCCGTTTTATGTTATGGAACATCTGCAGGGTATTATTCTGCGCAAAGAGATCCCCGACGGCCTTTTTACGTCCGCGGCCCAGGTACGGCGGTTGTACGAAAAATTCGTCAATATCCTCCACGAACTCCACTCTCTGGATTATGCCGCCATCGGTCTCGGCGATCTGGGCAGACCGGACGGATATGTCCGGCGGCAGGTGCTGGGATGGAATAAGCGCTACCGGGCAGCCCGTACCCCCGATGTTCCGGACTGTGAATTCATCATGGCCTGGCTGGAGCAAAAGATCCCCCCCGAGACAGAACGGCCGGGCATCATCCACAACGATTTCAGGCTCGACAACATTGTCCTCGACCCGGCCGATCCCTTTAAGATCATCGGGGTCCTGGACTGGGAGATGTGCACCATCGGCGACCCCCTCATGGATTTGGGATGCACCCTGGGTTACTGGGTTCAGAAGGACGACCCCAAGGAGCGCCATTTGATTCGCACCATGCCGACCCACATCGACGGGGCCCTGACCCGCAGGGAATTCGTGAACCTTTACGGCCGGATCTCGGGCATCCGGATAAACCAGTTTGACTTCTACTACTGCTTCGGTCTCTTTCGACTCGCCGTGATCATCCAGCAGATCTACTACCGTTTTTATCACGGCCAAACTCAAGACCAACGGGCCGAGGGCTATGCCAGAGGCGTCCCTGTGCTGGAACGGGCAGCCAAAGGGGTGATCGCGCGATCGGAGCTCTGATGGATGGAAAATTTTCTCCTGCCTGTGGCATTGGGTTGCCGGGATGGTTATAATAGCGGGAAATGAAACTGACTATCTGATAGGAGGGAAAGGAGATGAAAGAAAGATCCGGAGTCATAACGTTTAAGGGAACCCCCCTGACCCTTTTGGGGAATGAGATGAAGGTGGGAGATGCCGCACCTGACTGCGAGTTGCTGGGAAACGATCTGTCGCCTGTGAGGGTGTCATCCTACCGCGGTAAGGTGTGCATTCTCTCCTCGGTTCCCTCCCTGGACACGCCCGTGTGCGACATGGAGACGCGACGGTTCAACCAGGAGGCCGGCGGTCTGGGCGACGATGTGGCCATCCTGACCATCAGCATGGACCTCCCCTTTGCCCAGGCCCGGTGGTGCGGGGCTGCGGGGGTGGACAAGGTCCTTACCCTATCCGATCACAGGGACGCGGCCTTTGGAGAGGCGTACGGCGTCCTGATCAAGGAATTGCGGTTGCTGGCCAGGGCCGTCTTCGTGGCAGACAGGGAAGGGGTCATTCAATATATCCAACTTGTGAAGGAGATGACCGAAGAGCCCGATTATGAATCCGTACTGGCCGCTGCCAAAAAGCTGATGGCCTCCTAAATGAGCTGATTTTTTGTACAGAAATCCTCACACAACGACACGAAGCCACGAAGGCCATTTAAACCCTGGTTTCTGCCTGGACAAGCGTTCGGTGCAGGGACGCCTCCTCTTCTATGCGTGGCCGTTTGCCAGGTCCTCGGCCATCCGTTTTTTTGATTCCAGGTCCGCGATACGGTAGAGGACCATCATCTGATTCTGGCTGGGGCCGGATCCCTGATAGGTCCCCACCCCGTGGAGGCCGGCGACCCAGTTCTGGAGGAACCGGATGATCCGCATCCGCCTGTGGGCAGGGGCCGCGGCGGCCAGATACTTGGCCACATAGTCCCGGGTCTCTGGGTTTTCCAGCTCCTTTTCACTGGGCATGGTGACGGAAACGCCGCCGGTGATATCGCCGGCCAGGGCCATGACCTCCCAGAAGCCGTCGTTGGTATTGAGCTTGGCGATGTTGCTCATGGCCTCGTCGGGCATGTAAACCCCGGACCCCACAGGCTCCTCCTGCCCCATGTATGCGGCGGCCGTGGCGCAGGCAAGGGACGTGTCGTTCAATTGAAGCATCCGGGTGATCTTCTGGGCGATGTGGGAGACCTTGGCCAGTCCGTTATACTCGGCCATGAGCTGGGATGCGCCGATGATCAGGTCCATGAAGCCCACCTTGCAGGCCCCGCCGCAGTTCATCCGGTGGGTCTTGGCAAACCGGGTGATAAAACTCTGGGTGTACTCGATCTCGCCGCACATGAAGACCCGCTCCCAGGGGACGAACACGTGGTCAAAGACGATGAGACACGTCTCTCTCTGTCCGTACAGGGGATTGCCGATCACCCG
>JAWOIH010000234.1:0-22017 GCA_046484725.1 Candidatus Desulfacyla sp.
GCGGCAAGGGCATCGGCTGGGACACCAAGGACGAGGTGCATCACCTGCGCGATCTCAACGATCCCGTGCTCGACGAGGGCGTGTCCCAGGGCATGCCGCAGATCCAGACCGCGATCGATGCCTGCGAGGTGATCCTGACGCTGGCGCCCGAAACCAACGGCGAGGTGGCGGTCAAGGCGTGGGAGGCGCTCGGCAAGATCACCGGGCGCGACCACACCCATCTGGCGCGCGTCAAGGAAGACGAAAGGATCCGCTTCCGCGACGTCGTCGCCCAGCCGCGCAAGATCATTTCCTCGCCAACCTGGTCGGGCATAGAGAGCGAGGAGGTGTGCTACAACGCCGGATATACCAACGTGCACGAGTTGATCTTCAGCCTTTCTCAGGGCAAATGCCAGAATTGCTATCTTTTCAGAAGGTTATGGCAACTCGCAACATAATGGCTCCTTGATGAAAAACGCCCCCGGCACGCTGTACCGGTTCATCGACGTGGTCCAGCAATTGGATCTCACCTACGACCTCTACAGCATGACCGGCGAACAGATCCTTCAACTCCTCCCGAACGAGTTTGACCGATGGCGCAACTAATAGGATATGTTAAAAACCACCTGTATCTCTTAAGAAAAGGGGTCTTATGCCACAGATATTTGACAATGTGAGAATGGGGACGCTGTAAGGTTTTTAGTTTTTCCAAGAGGATCGAGGCGAAATAAGCGACTTACAATTCCGTTACATATTTGCATTTACGTGCATGCCCGCAGAGTTGCGGCGGGTCAATGGGGAGAATCTGGCGGTAGGCATCCGCTTCGTGGATAAGAATAGAGGAAACGTGGTATATTGAATCCAAAGGGAGGGCACCGGCCTTGTGGCCATCACGCAGAACGAATGTTCCAAGGCCCAGCGGTTCAGGGATGCCCAATACCTCTACCCAGTCATGAACGCCGGAGTACGGCAGAAGCTTTATGTGGTGAGAAACCGGGCTGAATCCCTGGCGCCGGAAGAAAGGTTGGAAGTGGTAAGGTATGTGGTGCCATTGGAACAGATCAGAATCAGAGGGGAGAATGCAGCATGACAAAGGATGACATCATCCAGGTCCTTGAAAAGGTCAGGGGTGAGGTAAGACACAGGTACCGGGCTGAAATAATCGGGTTCTTCGGTTCCTATGCCAGGGGTGAGGAACATGCGGAGAGCGATGTGGACGTGCTGGTGGATTTCCGGGAAGGAGCGACGCTTCTCCATTTGACGGGACTCGGCAACTTCCTGGAGGAGAGACTCCGTTGCCCGGTGGACATCGTTTCGAAAAGGGCTGTCAGGAAGGAGATTGCCTCCCATATTTACGGCGATCTGGTGAGCTTATGAAACGGGATTACAGATTGTTCTTGCAGGATATCTTCGATGCCTGCATGTACATTCAGGAATTTGTGGAAGGAATGGACTCGGATTCCTTTGTTCTAGATGAGAAGACGTGCAGCGCCGTGGTGCAGAAGTTTGAGGTTATTGGCGAGGCCACGAAAAGCATCCCGCAATTCGTGAGAGAACGATATCCTCATATTTCGGGGAAAGATATGGCGGGCATGCGGGATCGTCTCATCCACGGATACTTTGGGATTGACTATTCTCTGGTGTGGGAGGCGGTGGAGCAGGATGTCCCCAATTTGAAATTCCATGTCCGGGAGATACTGGACGACCTGGATTGAAAGGAGCAGGATGAGCAATAGCAGACGTTTCATCAAGAAGAGTTTCCCGGTCAAGTAAATCTGGAATTCTGATTTGATCGGCTGATTTCTTATTTTCTTATGGAGGGTCGGGATATGGATATTCAAGTGAGCGTCGGCAACGTGGTCCTGGATGCGGAATTGAATGACACCCTGACGGCCAGGAGGGTGGCAGCGGTCCTGCCCCTGGATCTTCCTTTCAAGACCTGGGGGGATGAGATCTATTTTGAAATCCCGGTAGGGGCGGACCTGGATGAGAGTGCGCAGGAGGAGGTGGCCGTGGGCGATCTGGGATACTGGCCCACGGGACGAGCCTTCTGCATCTTTTTCGGCCCGACCCCCATGAGCAGGGACGGTAAGATTATACCGGCAAGCGCTGTCAATATGATCGGCCGGGTCACTGGCGATGTGACCCGGCTAAAAGGGGTTAGGGGTACAGGCCGCATCCTTGTCGAGGCGAAGGGGTAGGCAGTCTTGAAGCATACCATATCGATCAAGAGGTTCTGACATTGCACGGGGAATTGAAGAAACGCGCGGAGCGCATCCGACAACGGAACGAGGGACTGGCCAGGGGCGTTACCCTCCATCTGGTCCGGGCAGAAGGGCCTCAGATCGTCAATCTCAGCGGATCAATGCGGCCTCGGGCCGGCGTTTTTCAATAATCATCATGCGGCCTTTTCCGACCGCGACCACCGATCCATCCTCCAGGGAGGCGGTGGTATCGATATCGAGCAGTCCTCTCTCCTCCCGTTTCAACGCGGCCTTCAGGGTGAGCCGGGATTCCAGGGGCACGGGCTGACGGTACCGGACCTCCAGTCTGGCCGTGACCGCATCGTAGCCCAGATGGAACGAGACCCAGCCCAGGAGTTCATCAAAGATGAGGCTGATCACCCCGCCGTGAAGGTAGCGGGACCACCCGCAATATCTCTTGTCCGCGACAAATTCGGTCTGCACCCCCGCCGGTCCATCCCTGACGATATTGAGATGGAGTCCATGGGGATTTTCCGGGCCGCAGCAGAAACAGCGGCCGTCCTTTTCCAGGGGGTGATTCATCGGCATCTCCTTTAATCTTTATCGCTTAGCCCCCGCCCTGCCAGGTGCTGCCGGGTGCAATTCCCACCGTTATTAGCGCCGGGAGACGCCTGTGTCAAGCCCGTGAATATGCCAGCAGGATCCAAGGCCCCTGCACGGTTGCCAATAGGGTAATGGTTGCCGGGGTATCCTCCTGAAGGTGAAAACGGGTTTCGAGTTTCTTCTCGCGAACAAAAAACTTTTTATTGACAGACGACTTTTGGATTTATACTATACAAAAATGCTATAGAATAACATGCTATATAATATCATTCCAATAAGGGCTGACCCATCTGCAGAGAGAGGGAGCCGTATGAAAAGGGAGGTGCCGGCGTGAAGTTGTCCACGAGAAGTCGGTACGGTACTCGAATGATGCTCGATTTGGCCACCCACTACGACGAAGGGCCGGTTCAGATCGGAGATATTTCGAGGCGTGAGAATATTTCTGTCAAATATCTTGAACAGTTGATCATCCCCCTCAAAAAGGCCGGTCTGATCGAGAGTGTCCGCGGTCCCAAGGGGGGTCATATGCTGGCCAGGCGCCCTGAAGAGATTAGCGTTGGAGAAATTGTCGGCGTGCTGGAGGGCGGAATTACCCTCACCCATTGCATCGAAAACCCGGATATATGCGAAAAAACCAACGGTTGCCTGACCCGTGCGGTTTGGGAGGATGCCACCCAGGCAATGTATGAGAGGCTTAATGCCTCCACCTTGGCCAAAATCATCGAGAAGGGGAGCAGCGGATAAAAGGTAAGAGATATAGGCTGCGAAGGAGGCTTAATGAACGAGAAACACGGGAAAGGGAGCGTTGTCCAGGCCGGACAGGATTCGGGGTGCGACATGAAAATCGCATCCATCGCCATCAGCAGGAGGAAAGGGACCCCCAAGGTGACGGTGGGGGAGGCTTCCCTGCTCATGGATTACGGGATTGAGGGTGATGCCCACGCAGGCCCCTGGCACCGACAGGTAAGCTTCCTTTCGGCCGACAGCATCGAAGGTGCACAGCGTCGGGGGCTGGATGTCGCGTTTGGAAGCTTTGCCGAGAATGTCGCCACAAGAGGGATTGACTGGGAGGCGATTCCGGTGGGTACCCGTATAGGACTTGGAGATTCGGCCCTGGTGGAGATCACACAGAAAGGAAAGGATTGCCTCAAGCGGTGCGCCATCTACTATCTCTCCGGGGACTGCATTATGCCCCGGGAAGGGGTGTTCGGCAGGGTGGTGAGTGGGGGAAAAATCCGGCGCGGAGATCCGGTGCATATTGTGGGGAGGCCTTGATGCAACCAACACCCTCCCTGAGACAGTGTCCGGCTGACGTCAAAGGCCGATGCGACCCTTTTCGGGGGCAGGAGAAACCATATGGCAAAAACGATCGAGGAAATCAATGAAAAGATCCGGAAAGGGTCTGCAGTGGTGTTTACCGCCGAAGAGATTATCGACGTTGTTCGTGAAAAGGGGGTTAAGAGGGCGTCGCGTGAAGTGGATGTTGTGACCACCGGGACCTTCAGCCCCATGTGTTCTTCCGGGGCGTTTATCAACCTCAGGCAGGAAAAGCAGAAGATGAAGCTGGGGGGCGGGTATGCAACCCTCAACGACGTTCCCGCATACGCCGGTTTGGCGGCCGCAGATATTTACCTGGGGGCAACCGCACTTCCGGAGGGTGATCCGCGTAACCATAACGGCCGACCGGGCAGGTTCAGATACGGGGGCGCCCATGTGATTGAAGAATTGGCGCAAGGCAAGAAGGTCCTGCTCAAAGCCGGCGGTTACGGGACCGATTGTTACCCGAAAAGAAGGCGCGATCAGATGATCGGGTTTGAGGAGATGAATGAGGCGTTCCTTTTCAACCCCAGAAATTGCTATCAGAATTACAACGTAGCGGTGAACCTGTCCGACAAGCCGATCTATACCTATATGGGTAAGCTCAAACCGAGGCTGGGAAACGCCAACTACTGCAGCGCCGGCCAGCTTTCCCCCCTTTTGAATGATCCGATGTACCGCACCATCGGCATCGGCACCCGTATATTCTTCTGCGGTGCGGAGGGATATGTGGTATGGAACGGAACCCAGCACAATCCCGACGTCCCCAGGCTGGCAAACGGGACACCCACGGCAGGTGCCGGGACCCTGGCGCTTATCGGCAATTTAAAGGATATGGACCCGAAATGGCTGCGGGCCGTATCCTTCACCGGATACGGGGTAAGCCTGAGTGTTGCCGTCGGCCTCCCGATCCCGATACTTGATGAAGAAATGATGCGGTTTGTATCCGTATCGGACGCGGATCTGAAAGCGCCCGTTATCGACTATAGCGTATTCTATCCGACCGGCGACGGTAAACCCAAGTTGGCCGAAGTAACCTATGAGGAACTTAAGAGTGGTGCCATAGAGGTCAGCGGAAAGAAGGTGCCGACCGGATCCTTTTCCAGTTATGCCAAGGCCAAGGAGGTTGCAGAATATCTCAAATCGTTGATAAGGGATGGAAAATTCTTCATGACCCAGCCGGTGAGGTCGCTGCCGGGGCCGAGCCATAAATAAGGAGGGACCGGAATGGAGAAAAAAAAGGTGGTCCTCACGTTTCCGCCCAGCAGTGTCGAAGATCCGGTAATTTTCCATCTGATCAGCGATCACGGCCTGAAGGTGAATATCCTGCGGGCGGCCATCGACCCGGGCAAGCAGGGACGGATGGTGGTGGAATTGACTGGAGAGGAGAGCCAGTTCTCGAGCGGGGCCGCTTACCTGGAGCGGGGCGGGATTGGAATTGAGCCGCTCACCGAGGAGATCCGGCATATGGAAGATCAATGCACCAGTTGCACGGCCTGCGTTCCGATATGTCCCACCGGCGCGCTCCATGTCAACCGCGAGACGTGGATGGTTTCTTATGATGCAGATAAGTGTGTGGTCTGCCTGTCGTGCATGGACGTCTGCCCCTACAGGGCAATCGTGTCACACTTTTAATCGATGGAGGATCCGGCCGAGCCTCCAATGGGAAAGGTACGCTTTCTATCCAACCGCCGCGGTTTGAGCCCGGCGGCTGTGCTGAGATGGGCATGAAGATTCGGAAATCAATAGTCAAGGCCACGGCGTTGGCTCCAGCTGTTTTTTTGCGATCGCCGGTTATGCTCACGCGGTGTCCTTGAATGACTGTAAGTGGGAATGCTTCCAGAATAAGCGAGGCAGATTGCAGTCTGAGAGGTCATGCCTGAATGGTTCCCCCTACCCTGCCATCGGACGTGAGCAGCCCCCTCCTCTCTGTGATTTCTTCCACTGGTCCCTTACCTGACGTTGCGGAGAATGTCATGCTTCCGCTGACCACCGTGAAGGCAAGCAGGAAAGGAAGCGTGCCCTTGCAGATGCTGCCCTGGATCAGGTGGGTCTTTCAGGAAAAGGAGGGCGTCTTCCCAGCCAGATATCCGGGGGTGAAAAGGAATGGGTTGCCGTGGCCCGGGCCATTGTGAACGGGCCCCTGGTCTTACTGGCAGATGAGCCCACAGGCAATCTTGACTCCGCAACGTCGCGCGGGGTTATGCGCCTGCTTCAAAGAATCAACCGGGAGGGGGCGAGCATTCTCATGGTAACGCACAGTTCCGATTGTGCCGGTTATGCAGAAAGGGTGTTGAGGGTCTCGGACGGTCGCCTGGCGGCAACGGTTGAGTAATGGCCGCGTAGCAGCTGCTTCCAAGGGGCCTCAAAGGAACTTCAGTTTATCGTTTACACGACTGTGTCTTCGAGTGAGTCAGGATTTTTGATTTGTGTTTCGTGTCGGTTCTTCGTTGCCTTAAAGGGGGGTTATGTGCAATATAGGGATGGGTTGGACGCATGTTTGACACGCCTGTCACCTCCCTGGTGCAGCAAGATGGAAAGGAGAAGGACCATGGAAATGCAGGACCTGATGCCCGATTACGGGCTTGAACACGCGGGGCTCCACGATCTCGGGCAGGTGCACTGGAACCTGTCGACGCCGATGCTGTACGAATGGGCCGTCCGCAGATACGAGGGGGCCATTGCCCACCTGGGGCCGCTGGTGGTGAGCATGGGACAGCACACCGGCCGGGCCGCCAAGGACAAATACGTGGTGGATGACCCGGAAACCACAGGAGACGTCTGGTGGGGAAAGGTCAATGTAAAATATCCCGAGGAGAAATTCCATGCACTTCACAGACGCATGGCGGCCTACCTTCGGGGGAAGACCGTTTTTGTCCAGGACTGTTACGCCGGGGCTGAAGAGCAGTTTCGCCACTCGGTTCGCGTGGTCAATGAATATGCGTGGCACAATCTCTTTGTCCGAAACATGTTCATCCAGATGCCCCGCGATCGGGAGATCATCCGGCAGTTTGTTCCCGATTTTACGGTCCTTCACTGCCCCAATTTCAATGCGGACCCGGATGATGACGGGACCCGGAGCGGGACCTTCGTGGCCCTCCATTTAAGCAAAAAGCTGATCCTCATCGGCGGAACGGCCTATGGGGGGGAGATCAAGAAGTCCATCTTTACGGCCCTCAATTTTCTCCTTCCGGGCCGGCAGGTCCTTTCCATGCACTGCTCGGCCAATGTGGGCAAGGAGGACCCCGATGATGTGGCCATCTTCTTCGGTTTGTCGGGCACCGGAAAGACCACCCTTTCCGCGGACCCCAACCGGCTGTTGATCGGGGATGACGAACACGGGTGGTCCGACAGGGGGGTCTTTAACTTTGAAGGGGGCTGTTATGCCAAGGTGATCCACCTCTCCAAGGAGGCGGAGCCGGAGATCTATGAGTGCACCCGGCAGTTCGGGACCATCCTGGAGAATGTGGCCATGAATCCCACCATCCGGCGCATCGACCTGGACGACAGCCGCCTCACGGAGAACACCCGGGCCTCCTATCCTCTCTCCCACCTCCCCAACATCGTCCCTTCCAGGATGGCGGGGCATCCCAAAAACATCATCATGCTGACGGCCGACGCCTTCGGCGTCCTTCCTCCCATCGCCAGGTTGACGCCCGAGCAGGCCATGTATCATTTCATCAGCGGTTACACGGCCAAGGTGGCCGGGACGGAGAAGGGGGTTACGGAGCCGATAGCCACCTTCAGCGCCTGCTTCGGGGCCCCTTTCATGGTGCGGCACCCCTCTGTCTATGCCCAGCTGCTGGCCGACAAGATCGCCGGGCACGGGACCGCCTGCTGGCTGGTGAACACGGGCTGGACCGGCGGGCCTTACGGAACCGGGTCGCGAATGAAGATCCAACATACCCGGGCCCTTCTCGATGCGGCCCTCAACGGCGCCCTGGGAGGGGTGGAGATGCGAATCGACCCGCTGTTCTCTTTCAGGGTCCCGGTTAAGGCCCCTGACGTTCCCTCGGAAATCCTGAATCCGAGAGACACCTGGTCGGATGCCGCGGCCTATGATGCCCAGGCGAAAAGACTGGCAGGGCTGTTTCAGGAAAACTTCGTTCAGTTCCAGGATCAGACGCCGAAAGCGGTATTGGAGGCCGGTCCCAGGGTGGGTTAACGTCAAGGGGTAGGGTTGAGAATTCCAGTAGAAATCGGCGTGCCGATCCATGGAGGTCGGGTGCGTTTTTTGAGGATGGTATGGCAAAAGGAAAGACGGTCCGGGTGGTGCTCCTCCTCTTGCTGGCAGGGGCCGCGGCCGCGGCGTGGGTTTCGTTTGGGGAACGGGAAAAGGCCCCGCAGCGGGTGCTGACCCTCTACGGGAATGTGGACATCCGTCAGGTGCAGCTGGCCTTTTACGATACCGGCCGCATCCTCCGTCTCCTGGTGGAGGAGGGGGATCGGGTCGAGGCGGGGCAACTGGTGGCCGAGATGGACCCGGTCCGCTATTCAATCGATGTGAGGCAATTGGAGGGGAAGCTCGAGGCCCAGATTCAGGAGGTGACCCGCCTCCACAACGGCACCCGGCCCCAGGAGATCGAACAGGCCAGGGCCTCGGTCCAGGCCAACGAGGCCACCTTGCAGGACGCGGAACTCACCTACCATCGGATCAAGGGGCTGGTGGCCACGGATTATGCGCCCCAGCAGCAGTTAGATGATGCCACGGCCAAGATGAAGACCGCCAAGGCCCATCTGAAGGAGGCGAGAGAGGCCCTTGAACTGGCGGTGATCGGCCCCCGGGAGGAGGACATCAAGGCGGCGGAGGCCCAGCTTCGGGCCACCCAGGCCGGCCTGGATCTGGCCCGGCAGCGGCTGATGGATACCCGGCTCTACGCCCCGGCCCCCGGGATTATTCGGGACCGCATCCTGGAACCCGGGGACATGGCCTTTCCCCAGGGCCCTGTTTTTACGCTGGCCCTTACCAGGCCCATGTGGGTCAGGGCCTATGTGCCCGAACCCAGCCTGGGCAAGATCGTCCCCGGAATGCGGGCCGACATCACGACAGACAGCTATCCCGGCAAGACCTACAAGGGGTGGATCGGATTCATATCCCCCACTGCGGAATTCACGCCCAAGAACGTAGAGACCCCGGACCTCCGCACCCGCCTGGTCTACGAGGTGAGGGCCTATATCTGCGATCCTCAGGACGAACTCCGGCTCGGCATGCCGGCCACGGTCTCCATCCCCCTGGATCAGCCTCCCTCCCGGCCGGGCGGTTCCGATGAGGGACCGTGTCAGGACGGATGATATGGTCAAGGAGATGGACGCTGCTTCGGATCCGGATGCCCTGACGCTGGATGCCGTGACCAAACGCTTCCGGTCCGGGAGGCACAAGGTGACCGCGCTCAGGGAGGTCACGGCCAGGGTGAAGAGCGGGGTGGTGACAGGACTGATCGGCCCGGACGGGGCCGGCAAGACCACCCTCATGCGCCTCATTTGCGGCCTTCTTCTCCCCGACAGCGGCACCATTCATGTGATGGGCATTGATGTAAAGCGAGAACCCCTTCGGGTGCAGGCGGCCATCGGATACATGCCCCAGCACTTCGGTCTGTACGAAGACCTGACCGTCCGGGAAAACCTGGACCTGTATGCCGATCTCCAGGGGGTCCCCAGGGCCGAGCGACCGGACCGTTATGAGAGCCTTATGAAGATGACCGGGCTCGGCCGGTTTACGAAAAGGCTGGCCGGAAGGCTCTCCGGCGGCATGAAACAGAAGCTGGGCCTGGCCTGCACCCTGGTCAAGCCCCCGGCCCTTCTCCTCCTGGACGAACCCACCGTGGGGGTGGACCCGGTCTCCAGACGCGAGCTGTGGGAGATCGTCTATCACCTGGTGGAGGAAGCGGGGATGAGCGTCCTTTTGAGCACCGCCTATCTGGACGAGGCCGAGCGATGCCAGGAGGTCCTTCTCCTTCATGAAGGGACCGCCCTGGGCCAGGACGCGCCGTCGGTCTTCAGCAGCCGGCTTCAGAATCAGACCTTTTTCCTTACGTCCCGGTCCCTCCGCAGACGAAAAATTCAGAAGGCGTTCCATGGAAAGCCAGGGGTTTTGGACGCCGTCATCTCGGGGGACGGGGTGCGCCTGGTCATGGACACTCCCCTAAAACCGGATGCTGTTGCCGCTCTCATGGACGCCTCTCGTGAGGCCGGCGGTCAGGACTCATTTGCCCGCTCTTCAACCTCCAACCTCCAAGCTCCGAGCCCCGAGCCCGCCGTCACGGTCACCCCGGCGCCGCCCCGGTTCGAAGACGCCTTTATCGCCCTGCTCACGGACCATGTCGCTGAAGAAAGAGGATCACCTCACGCAGAGGATATGAAAGTTGCGACGCCGGTTCCCACCGGACCTGACAGGGACGGGGATGTTATCGTGGTGGAGGGGGTGGAGCGGCGGTTCGGGGAGTTCGTGGCGGTGAACAGGATCAACTTCCGCGTGCGGCACGGCGAGATATTTGGCCTGCTGGGGGCCAACGGGGCCGGCAAGTCCACCACATTCCGGATGCTGTGCGGGCTCCTTCCGCCCTCCGGGGGCCGGTTGACCGTGGCCGGAGTGGACCTTCGAACCGCGCCGGCCCATGCCAGGGCCCGAATCGGCTATATGGCACAGAAGTTCTCCCTCTACAGCGGACTGAACGTGACCCAGAATCTCCGGTTTTTCAGCAGCGCCTATGGGTTGTGGGGGAAGCGCCAGAAGGAGCGGATCGACTGGGCCATGGCCTCCTTCGGCCTGGGGCCTGTGGCGGACAGGGCCAGCGGGGACCTCCCTTTAGGTTTCAAGAAGCGGCTGGCCCTTGCCGCCGCCCTGATGCACGAGCCCGACATCCTGTTTTTGGACGAGCCCACCTCAGGGGTGGATCCCATTGCCCGGCGGGAATTCTGGCGACGGATCGGGCAGTTGGCCGAGGCCAATGTCACGGTCCTGGTGACCACCCACTTCATGGATGAGGCCGAATATTGCGACCGTCTGGTCATTATGGCCCAGGGCGAGATTTTAGGGGAAGGAACCCCGTCGCAGATCAAGGAACGATATCGCTCCCCGGACCTTCCGGACCCGAGCCTGGAGGATGCCTTTATCGCCATGATAGCATCCGGCGAAGAAGCCCTGAGGGACGCTGCATGAACCGCCCGAATCCATCGGAACTCCCGACCGGAAAGCGCCTGATGCGTCTGACCGGCCTGATGAAGAAGGAGTTTCATCAGATCGTCAGGGATCCTTCCAGCATTGCCATCGCCTTTGTCCTTCCCGTGATCCTCTTGATCCTTTTCGGATACGGGGTGTCCCTGGATGCGGAACATGTGCCTCTGGCGATCGTGGTGGAACATCCGGGAAGCGAGACGGCCTCATTTGTGGGGGGATTTCAGGAGTCCCGCTATTTCAGGCCGAAGACCATGAACACGATCCAGGTTGCTGAAGAGGCCCTGATGCATCGGGAGGTGGACGGGATCGTGTGGCTCCGCGGCAATTTCGCCAGGGAGCTGCAGGGCCCCGGGCCGGCCTCCATCGGGGTGATTGTCAATGGCGTAGATGCCAATCAGGCCAGGATCATCGAGGGGTATGTGACAGGGGTGTGGTCGAAATGGCAGGAGGAGCTGGCCCTGGAGCGGGGGAGCCCCCTGAATGTCCCTGTGGCGGTGGAGCAGCGCATCTGGTTCAATGCGGAGATGCGCAGCCGGAGCTTCCTGGTGCCCGGGCTCATCGCCATCATCATGACCCTCATCGGGGCCCTCCTCACCGCCATGGTGGTGGCCAGGGAGTGGGAGCGAGGGACCATGGAGGCCCTGATGGTGACGCCGGTCCGCGTGCAGGAGATCCTCCTGGGAAAGATCATTCCCTATTTTATCCTGGGCATGGGCGGCATGGCCCTGTCCGTGGCCATGGCGGTCTGGCTCTTTGACGTCCCGTTTCGCGGTTCCTACTCGGTCCTGTTTGCCACGTCCGGGCTCTTTCTCCTGACCTCTCTGGCCATGGGGCTCCTGATCTCGGTGGCCGCCAAGAACCAGTTCGTGGCCGGCCAGATCGCCATTATCGCCACCTTTCTTCCGGCATTCATCCTCTCCGGATTTCTCTTCGATATCGGTTCCATGCCGAAGGCCGTGCAGTTCATCACCTATATCATTGCCGCCCGATATTTCGTCAGCATCCTTCAGACCCTCTTTCTTGCGGGCGACGTATGGAGCGTGGTGGCCTGGAACTCCCTGGCCCTGGGGATCATGTGCGTCCTTTTCCTGGTCCTGGTCCGGAAGCGGATGAAAAAACGTCTGGAATAGGGGATAAGATGCTGCGCCGCATACTGGCCTTGATGATCAAGGAAATTTTCGCCATTGTCATTGACCCCAAGAGCCGGATGGTCCTGATCGTCCCCCCTATTGTCCAGCTCATGGTGTTCGGATATGCGGCGACCTTCGACCTGGAGCATGTGACCTATGCCGTGTACAACGAGGACAGGGGCCTGGCCTCGAGGGACCTCGTGGCGCGGCTGGAGGGATCGCCCAACTTCCAACTGGCGGCCCGTGTAGAGAGCGACCGGGAGGTGAGGCCCCTCATCGATGACCGTAAGGTCATGGCCGTGTTGCACATCGGTCCCAGGTTTTCGGAAGACCTCCTGCGGGGGCGGTCGGCGCGTGTTCAGGTGGTGGTGGACGGCCGCAATTCCAATACGGCCATGATTGTGCTCAATTATGTGCGGGGCGTTGTCACGGGCTTCAACACTGCCTGGTCCGCGGGCCGGGGGGATGCCCCGGCCCCGGCAGACCTGCGCATTCGATTCTGGTTCAATCCCAACCTGGATTCCCGCTGGTTTATTATTCCGGGCCTGGTGGCCCTCCTGACCCTGGTGGTAAGCCTCCTCCTGACGGCCCTGTCCGTGGCCAGGGAGCGGGAGGCCGGCACCTTCGATCAGATGCTGGCGACCCCCCTGAGGCCGGTGGAGATCCTCATCGGCAAGGCCCTCCCCGGATTTATCATCGGCATGGCCGAGGCCACGTTTATCCTCCTGATGGCCATGTTCTGGTTTGAGGTCCCTTTCAGGGGCGCCTTCCTCCCCCTCTATGCGGGTCTTTTCATGTTCCTCTTATCCGCCGTGGGGGCGGGCCTCATGATCTCGTCGCTCTCCGTGACCCAGCAGCAGGCCCTTTTGGGAACCTTTTTGTTTCTGGTCCCTTCCATCATCCTCTCAGGCTTCGCCACCCCGATCGCCAACATGCCCCCGGCGGTCCAGTATCTCACCTACCTGAACCCCCTGCGTTATTTCCTCATCATCGTCCGGTCGGTCTTCTTGGAGGCCGCGTCTTTCGATCTCCTCTGGAACCTCTACTGGCCCATGGCCCTGATCGGCGCGGCAAGCCTGGTCATTGCCGGGTGGCTCTTCCGCCGACGGATGTATTGATCTCACTTCTGTCCGTGTGGTGATCACGGGGACATGCCGCTCCGCACCCTGGGCTAACCTGAAATTTTCAATAGACCAATATTGCGTCAGATGTGGATACCGTAGCCATCACATGATGTTTCGTCATCAAAAAAATGAGTGTACTGGCAGTTCCTGTCGCGAGAGAAGCTTGAGCAGCCTTGCCGCGAGTCGCTCCATCGCTCATATTAATCAAAAATAGTGTTTCTTGATTTTGCCCAAAAGTATATCGACGTTATGAGAAACCGAAATGCAGGTCCTCAAACTTTGTAGGATGCTGTCGCCAGCCTTAACTCGAATGGCTATCCAAAAAGTGATGTATCGATGTCAATCCTGGAAAAAAATCCTGATACAAGACTACTCTTCATAAAAGATGTCGCCACCGATCGGCCGAAGACTCCAAACCCTTTGGACACACTGAGAAAGCAGAAGGGATCATCGGCAAGATCTTTCATTGTAAAGCTGCTATTGAAACCTACACTTAGTACCCCCTCAGATGCTCGATGGCGTACTGGAGTTCGACATCGGTCCCTGCCGCAAAGGCAAGTACATTTTCGAGGGTTTTAGGAACCCGAGGATTGGGGGCCACACCGCCGATCCCGTTCCTGCTGTCCAGCTGAATCACCCCATTTTCGTCGACGGAACGGCCGTAAGGATATTTTATGGTGTACCCTCCTGGCATCTTGATCGCACCCCCCGTCATTCCGAAGGAGCCGTTCGTGCCGTGAAACCCGATCACCCTCCCGTTCGGAAGCTGCGATATGCACATTGTCGGGCCTTCTCCGGAGCTTATCGTTCCGGGATTAACCAGGGCTGCCACAGGCCCGTCAAAATAGGGCGTCTGCGGGTTAATTGAGATGTTGTCGACGAACGGATTGAGACCGTGTTCGTCATGTTCGTTAACCGTGATGCGCAAAAACTGGCCATCCCGTTTGTCGTAATATTCCTGATACTCGTAGAAGGAGGGAGAGGAGTAAAAAAAGCCGCACAGGTCGGCGGCAAGTTGGTCACAGCCCCCGTAATTGCCGCGCAGATCGACGATGACTCCGGGCACACCGACCTCGACAAACGAGGTGATCGCCTCTTGGAATTCTTGGAAGATCCGTGTGGGGTAACCGGAATTCGACAGGTCAAGTTCCATCCTAACAAGGACATAGCCGTAACCTTCCGGCAGGATCCGGTACTCGACTTGGTCCGAAAAGTCCGCCTTCCTTGCAAAGTTCAACAGGGAAAAAGTCTGTCCCGCGTCGTCTACGGCCGTGAGGGTGGCCGTTTGGGAAGCTGCCGAAGCGGGGTTCTTGAACTCGACCTGGACACCCGCGCCGACCGGGCCCCGGGTCAGGATCCTGGCCTGCTCCAGCCGGTAATGTTCCAGTGTGGCCTGGGGGTTTTCGCCCCCGAGGGCGCCTGTCAATACCTTGAAAGGAACGGCGCCGACATCGATCTGTCGGATGGCGGTTTTGACCGGCTCTCCTCCCCAGGAGATAATCTCGGCACCTGTAGCAATCCCTGCCAGATCGGCCGGCCCGTTCGGGACGATTGCGGCCGCGATCACCCGCGAATCATCCAGTTCGGCCACCGCCATCCCGAACCCTCCACCCGCCAGTTCCTTTCCGAGGGCCGTGGGCACTGTGGCGTTCTGCGCGGCCAGGCTGAGATGTCCGTCGGGGATCGAGCAGACATACTCGTGCAGGGCAAGGTAATAGGCTTTTTCGTCTCCGTTAGCCTGGGCTTGTATGATGCTCGGCATAAATCGGCTATAGAGACCAGACCAGTCCACACCCTTCCACTCACTGAAGGCATACTCAAGTGAGAACTTGTGGTGGGCGGCTTGGAAGGCGTCGGTCCAGCTGAGTGTGCTGTAGTCAGCCGGATCGGGGTAAGTGAAACCGTTCCTGGGATCTGTTTCGGTGTGAGTATCACTTCCTCCTGAGCAACCGAAAAGGATTAGCAGGATGAGGTAGAATAGGGCAAACAGCGAATATAGGAATCGGATTTTCATGCGGGAGCACCTCCAAAAAGTCTGCAATCTTCCAAGATTTGATCACCATGTATCCGTTGGCCCCTCACAGAACTGGCAATCAGTATCTCAATTTTTGGATATAATATCAATGATTGCAATTTGTATTGACGCATTGATAGGTGACCCATTGTTCAGTCAGGCCATTTTCGGTGCCTTCAAAACCAGCCTCACCTTTCCTATCGGAAGTGCGATTCCTGCCAATCTCACCGGCATCAACCATTGCCAGATGATTGCGTATCCAACCGATATTCCGAAAAACAATGAGTTATAGATAACCTGAATTTTCCTTGATCTAATTATGGTGACATTTCATCCACTTACAAATCTTAAGCAGGGCTGTATTTGTCCTTCAATTTGAGGGGGTTAAGTCTCCTCACAACATAATGGCAGATATCTCACGCTTTGGGTGGTGCTGAATATTTGAGGTATCCACATGGTAGCTTTCCAAGCACACGAAGCTTGACCGACTTTATCACAACTCCCGACAATCGCTCTTATTGATCAAAAAAAGCCATTTGCACAGCCTGACTGAAAGACTTTGCAGTCGTCTGCAAACTTTGTTAAATTGCTCCTAAAATCGGTTTCAATTGAGTCGGGATTTTGTCAAGTATAGATGTCGCAGCGTTGTTGAACTCGGCCCGAATTTTTGCTGATCTGCCGGTTTCGGGATTGAACATGACAACAATATCGATCACATTCGGTGGCTTGGAAATAAGATGGGGAAACCTTCGTGCGATTAACTCCCTTTGTAATTCGGAAAGATGATGGAACCGGAATTCAGAAATATCTCGGATCATTCATCGGATTTCTCGCCTTTCCTCGACCTCCGCCAATTTCCCCGGCGAATACTCTTAGTGACCTCGAGTCTTGGGACGGGACACATCCGGGCCGGGGAGGCCATCAAGCACGCCCTGCTTGAGCGGGAGCCTGCCACTGTGATCCGGGAGATAGACTTTTGGTCCCTCATGGACCAGGGTGTTGCGAACGTGGTAAAGGAAGCGTACCTGGAACTTGTCATCCGGCATCCGGATATCTACGATAATCTCTATCAATATGATTGGCACTTATGGCGCCGGCTTTTAGTGGTGGGTCGTATACCGGAGCCAGTGAAGGAGTTGGTCAGGGGCTTGAGGGCCTTTCCGTTGATCGGCGCGACACGAGGGTTTTCCGGGCAGCGCAATCTGCTGGATTGTGTGCTGTTAACCTTTTTTGTATCAAGTCTTATCGCTCCCCTACATTCAGCGGCAATCAGGTTTATCCGCTGGCGGCTCGTGGAATGGGTTTTGTCGGTTCTGGCAAGACGTCTTTGGTCAAAGGTGGTCAGATTTTCACCTGACGTCATTATTGCAACCCACCTGCATCCGGCGGCGCTGCTGTCTGGTCTCAGGCGGTGGCGCACCATGAACCCTCCGACTATGGTGGCTGTTCTGACTGACTATGATGCGCACTATCTGTGGGCGCATACTTATACCAACTACTACTGCGTGCCAACAGAGGATGCTGCGAGGGACCTGGAAATAAGTGGTGTTTCGCCTAATTGCATACACATCACCGGTATTCCCCTCATGCCGGGATTTCGGCGCCTGCCGTCATGTACACAGGCGCGTGACGAACTGGGCTTGGACCTCACCCGTCCCACCGTTCTAGTAACCGGTGGCGGCCTGGGCCTTGGCCTGCACAAGATGTTAGAGGACCTTGTACGTGGGGGGCCGGCGTGGCAAGTCATTGTTGCAGCAGGCCACAACAGCGAAGCGCTTGAGCTGCTCAGTCCGCTTGCGGCGGAAATGCCGACACAAGTGCGGATCTTTGGTTGGACGGAGAAAATTGAGACCCTCATGCGCGCTGCGGATGTGGTGGTCGCGAAGCCGGGAGGCCTGACTCTGGCTGAGGCCCTGGCCTGCGGCAGGCCACTTCTGGCACCGTTTTCACTAGGAGGCCAGGAGAGATTCAACGTGCGTTTTCTGGAAGGTCACGGACTCGGTGGATTGGTGCCGCAGAACCAACTGGTGGATCGCTTGCAGTTGCTATTTGCCAATCCCCAGAAACTTGCCTGTCTCCAGGATCGTGCCTGGAACCTGGGTAAGCGTGATAGCGCGGAACGTGTTGCCGAACTTGTGCACAAACTAATAAACAGTGGGGCGGGGGGCAGAGGTGAAAACGTCTTTCACTCGAAGCGTCGTCAAGCGCGGTTTTAGCCTGTATGACAGGTTATACCACCTGATCTTTCGATTGCGGGCGGTGGGATCTTTGCTGTACGTGGGCTGTGAGCGTTATCGCGGCCGTGCCAGGGTTTTTGCCGACCAGACTGGCCTACGTCCAGGGGATTCAATCGGCACGTTACACGTCAATAATGCGCTCATTGCTGATCTGTACCAAACGGATGGGGCCGGCCAGAGAGTGGCCTTCGCATTCAGCAGGCTAATTCTGGCCTCCCTGAAGGACTTAGCGGCAGAGGCCCAGGTTGACTCGTGGCTAAGGACGATCCCTGTTTATCAGGGAATTAACTGGTTCCGGCCACGGGGTAAACGCATTGGTTTCCAAGTGGAGGCGTTAGCCGAGGGGCCAAAAGCGAGTATTCTTCGATTGCACTTTCGGCTACTCTTGTATGCCTTTGCTGGGGGGGACGAATCCTGGAAGACCAGACCCATAAAGCCCCACGTGTTTTGGTTGACGCGGCGGCAACTCATTAAGCACTTTGGCAGGGACAGTTCAGAGGACAATCCATGATTCGCCAGGGACCTGTCATACACAGAAACACGGTGTACCGTGGTCTGAGCAAGGCCGGATATGTATTTCTGACCTTTGATGACGGACCTGATCCCCGTTTTACCCCCATGATCCTTGATATCCTGGCGCAAGCAAGTGTGTCTGCGACCTTCTTTCTTGTCGGTAAAGACGCCACCCGCTTCCCCTCGTTGGTGCGCCGGATAGCTCAAGAAGGGCATGAGGTGGCGAATCATACCTGGAGCCATCGCCACCCCTGGACCATTTCATCGAGGGTTGCACGACAGGAGGTATCTTCTGCAAGCGCGGCGCTTGCCGATATCCTGGGGCAGTCGCCCCGATACTTCCGCCCTCCACACGGTCGTCTTCGCCGTTCCATGATGGAACAGGCTCGGGAACTAGGACAGACAGTGATCATGTGGAGTTTGAGTGGAGTGGATTGGGGTCCTTGGGGACGGGCTGTGAGGATTGACAGGAGACTACGATTTGTTAAGAGGGGTGACATAATCCTGCTGCATGACGGACAGCAGCGATACAACAGGCCGTGGGAAACCGCCAAGGCGCTGACCGGATTTCTATTGCACCTGAATGATCGGAATCTGAATCCCTGCCTCCTTGACCGAATTCACAAATAGAGCAGGCTATCTGCACGGGAGACAGATTGTGCAAATTGTAAGCCCCAGGTGAACATTCACCAAGGCATTGAAGTTTACCTTCTATTTGCTGTCAGTCCAGTTGTGTTGTATTGACAATTGTTCTGGCAGTGTTGCCTTTTTCGGTCCCCTCAACCACGACTCCCCCCAGTCGCTGATATTGGCGTGAAAAAGACAGAAAAACCCTTAGTAGTTTGGTTCAGAGCCATATGCCGGGTATACATGACTCGGACTGGGTTCACAATTGATTCGCTAATCTTGCATAGAATTTTGCAGAATTTTTACCATGCCTAAAGGAAAATCCTCTTTTCTCGGGAGCGGGTATGATTGCAGGCAGCATTCGCGCAGATTTGGGAGTATTTGTTAGATGAAGGGAATGCTACTCGAAGGGATGATTTGCCACTCGAACAAAAAGGGACACGCAGATCTAAAATAATCTCCGTGTCCCTTGTTTGTCTTGTCGAGCCTCAAAGATGGCGTTGTTTTTCCTGAATCAAATCTTTCTATTTTTTAAGTTGGAGATGATCAGCTCATAAGATGCACGCACATCCGAGAAACTCGCTGATTAAGTGCCTTGTATAACTTCCTTTTTTAAAGTGTAACCTTTGGAGGCCTTTGGCCATCACGTGGTTTTACTATCGGTGTTGGAGTTTATAGACACTCATTCATTAATTTCAATATAAGTCGGAAAAAAGCAGAATCAAGAGGGAATGGTTCGTTTTTTCACTGATTTAAAATTCACCATTTGTGTTCGAATCCTGGAATAACTCCTGATGGAACCTTCCCGAAATTTGTGTTGTCAGGACGGTTGCGCCATATTGACGCCCTGATAGATCAACCATTGGTCTGGCAGTGTTGGCTTTCTCGATACCTTCAAAACCAGCCTCTATGTTTCAGACGGAAGCGCGATTCCCGCTAATCCCACCGGCTTCAACCATTACCATAAAATTGCGTATCCAGCCGATATTCCATTATATGTTAGCATCGAAAGCCTGAGCTCGATGGCAGATATGTCACGCTTCAGAGGCCGCTGATTTTGTGAGATTCCCAAAAGATATCTCCCACGCGACAGGAGACCTCTCTCAAATTGTGCCGAGTCCCGCCAATAGCTAATTTCGAGTAGAAATAGGGATCGCCAAGACGCCTCCAATCTGGCGTTTCGCCCATACACAGCGGCTCCTCCATGAATAACGCCCAATCCATTTGCACCCGTCGCACCCCATGTGGTAACCTGCCTCAACTATTTGTTGAAGGCAGAAGATCCGACACCGAGAGAATTGGCATGAAGCTGAAGAGGGGCGTCTCCGAAGCTGATGCGTCTCTGAAGGCCAGCTCTTCAATCCTGGATACTTGATTGGCAGAGGATTTCAACCCTATTGCCAGCCAGATGGAGAACACGATGCCATGCCAGCGAATTCAAGGCGCGCGTGTAGAAAACCACATAAAGGAACCCACGACGATGCGTGAAGAAAGTCGGAAGAGGTTTGATTCGATCCATGACGACTATTCGTTTTTCCAAAAGCACTCGACAGAAGCGGAATCTGACATTAAGGCCTATTTGCCGTATATACGGGCTCTGTCTGGTGAGGACCGTCCTGTCAGGATGCTTGATTTTGGCTCGGGTGACGGGGTGGTCACCGGGGATCTTCTATCGAGGACTTCCGTATCGGCGGGGCAGCTTCACCTGTCACTTGTAGAGCCGGACGCACAGTACCTCAAAGACGCCGTCAAGAGGCTTCGGCGCTTTACAGCACACCCCATTTTTGCCTTGCCGGAGCTTCCGCCAGGCCTGAATGCCTGCTTCGACGTTATCATCTCAAATAATGTGTTGTATTATGTGTCGGACCTCAAGGTAACGCTGTCTGCGCTTATTGGCGGCCTGTCATCTCCCGGTGTTTTTATATCTTCTGTAGCCGCGTGGGACAATACCCTTGTCCGGTATACCTTTCCCTTGTTTGACTTAATCCGTAAACCCTATCCGTTCTGGCTGGCCGAGGACTGTGAGCAGGCGCTCTGCGAGCTGGGAGAAGAATTTGAGATCGAGGGAGTCCATTTCGATTGCGATTCCGAAGAGAGCCGTCTGAGCATGGCCCGCTTTCTGATGGGGAGCGAATATCCCAACATACTCCGCAAGGCATTGCTGGAAGGATTCGACAACCACCGACACGACGGAAATATAGTGATCAAGACCACGAATAAGCATCTCATTGTAAGGCGTTAACGGGTGGCGAATGCCGGAACTTGTCTCTGAACACAATGTCAGACGGCAAGCTTACCTGTAAACCACTCAAACCCGCCTTGCGAGAATTCCAGATGGCACTGTCTTTGAGGGCAAGCCGAACCTTTTTTCAGGGAAGAGAATCCCGCTGAATGGTGCATGAGATGCGAGGGAATGATGGCGCCCATCGAAACCCATATCGGCCTTGATTTCCTTCATCCTGAGTCGGAGGACATTCAGGTGTTACTTAGGAACCGTAAGACGGGCCTTGGGCACATTGCGGCGACTGTCTTTTTATGCCTTCTTTGCCTGATTTCGTGCGGGGAAGACCATGGCGGTTCTTCCTCTACCTGGAAGCTCAAAGAGGTACACCGATTCTATTTTCACCAGCCGCCCAATTCCTTCACCGGTCTGTATCGTACCCAGGGAATTGCCACGGATGGGGTCCAGTGGTTCTTTTCCTGGAGCTATGGCCTCGAACGGGCAGACAACGACTTTTATTCCCTTCAGCGCAACTCCTCTTTTTCTTTGCCGGACAGGATCTCCCCCGGGATACCCCCTGAGCTATGGGATCAGGGATTGGACCATATCGGAGATATTGATTACCTGGCTCAGTCACGACGACAGCTTCATCACCATCGCCCCGCGCACCGCGCCGGACACCCAACTGGAGATCACTCCCACCCTGTCAATGGTGATCGGTTTCGGCTTTTTGCTGGTGATACCCGGCCTGCTGCTCGGCAGCGGCACCGCGATCTGGTGGCGGAGAAGGAAAAGATAAATCGATTCAAAGTTCAAAGGTAACTACTCACACCCAGAAAAAGTTTTTTTTTACCGCAGAGGCGCAGAGACG
>JAWOIH010000246.1:0-2779 GCA_046484725.1 Candidatus Desulfacyla sp.
CAGCCCGGCATTGGGTCCCAGGCCGGCAGTCAGTTTCTCTTTCCATTTCTCCAGCTCATCGCGGCTTTCAGCCAGGATCTGCCGGAACAATCCCTGAAACGACTGGACCACGGCATCGTACGGTCTGGCCTTCTGATACTGATCGAACTTCCCTGAAATAAAGTAGGCATTGATGTTGCCCGCGTATGGAATCAGTTCCCGGACCAGTGAGGTCTTTCCGATACCTGCAGGCCCTGCCGCCATCACGACCTGAGGCTGGCCGGTGGCAGCCCGGTGCAGGCATTCGTACAACCGGGAGAGTTCTTTGCTGCGGCCGTAGATCCGGCTCGATATCCGAAACCGGTCCGAGATGTCGCGGCTTCCCAACGCGATGACACTTATCTTGCCGGTCTCCTGCAGGTCCCGGGCACAGGCCCTCAGATCCAGGGCAAGGCCGGTGGCGCTCTGATATCGCTGGGTTACATCCTTGGACATCAGTTTCATCACCATGTCGGAAAGAGGAGCCGGTATGGCAGGGTTCAGGTCATGGGGAGAAAAGGGCTGGACAGCCAGATGGCAGTGAAGGAGTTCCATCGGATCTTTACGGTCAAAGGGAAGTTTCCCGGTCAGCAGCTCATAGAAGACTACCCCCAGGGAATAGAAATCAGTTCTGCAATCCAGGCCCTGATTCATGCGGCCGGTCTGCTCAGGAGAGATGTACGCCAAGTCGCCTTCCAGGCAATGTGGGTTTTCCGAGGCGACGGTTTCAATGGATTTGAGTGTGGAGATCGCGAAACCCGTGATCTTTAACTGGCCGGACGTGGGATCATGGAGGATGTGGGACGGGTTGATGTCCTTGTGGATGACCCCTGCCCCGTGGATGGCCGCCAGATGCTCCGTAACAGCGACTGCGAGCGGGAGAAAAACTCCCGGGTCATCATATCCGCCGGAGCCCTTCCGCCGGTCGAGGGACTGGCCGGCAAAGTCTTCCAGGACCAGCACCTGCCGATTCTTGAGGGTCAGGTCTCCATAAAGTCTGATTACGCCGGGAACACCGGATTGATTGAGTGTCGAGAGGATGTTGCATTCCTGTTTGTAGCGGGTCATTTCTGCAATGGAAGGATAGGCGTTTCTCATGGCCTTGAGCACCACCGGCAGATCGTCTTCGCCCCGACGGGCACGGAGGATCAGGGAGGTTTCACTCTCACCGATGGTTTCCTTTACCTGATATCCAGGAATTGAGATCATGACCATGGCCTCCGCCATTCGCAGGGTGTCGGGGTCCTCAACAGCGTTGGAACATCATTGAACGGGGAAACTCCCCTTGGCGTATTGAGAGACCTTATTCAAAAGATCATCCTTTTTAAGCGGCTTTGAGAGGTAATCGGTGCAGCCTGCATCCAGACATTTCTGTTTGTCTTCCACCAGGGCATGGGCGGTCAGGGCGATGATGGGCGTGGCGTCTTTCCGGTTTTCCTTTTCCCACTTTCTAATCTTCCGGGTGGCCGTGTATCCATCCATGACGGGCATCCGCATGTCCATGAAAACAAGGTCATAGTCCCCGGATATGAATTTGTTCACCGCGATTTCCCCGTTTTCAGCAATCTCGATCGTGTGGGGGGTCTTTTTCAGAAACGCCTTGACCACGATCTGGTTTTCTTTGACATCTTCCACCAAAAGGATACAGAGGGGGCGGACTGCATCGGCCGCTTCTTCCGTCTTGTTCAGGGCTTCCTCTTGAGGCGGTGCGCCTCCCTCTCCAAGGGCTGTTTGAATGGCCTCTTTCAACTCCTGGCGCTTGACCGGTTTGACCAAATAAATGGAGATGCCGATCTCCCTGGCCCTCGAAATACCTCCGCTGCTATCTTCTGAGGTGATCAACATCAAGGTCTGGTTCATCTTATCGAAGTGTTCTCTGATCTTCCGAGCGGTTTCAAACCCGTCCATCCCAGGCATTCTGCTGTCTAACAGGATCAAGGGAAACGGTTGATGGGTCCTTTCGGCCTCCGCAATGATCTCCAGGCACTCCGAACCGCTTCTGGCCTCAGTCACCTGCAACCCCCATGCAGACAGTGTTTCGTTGAGAATGAGACGATTGGTGGCATTGTCATCCACCACCAGGGCCCGAACGCCTTTAATATCCGAAGGGACCGGCATCTCTTTTGCCGAAGGCTTGGGATCGACCCGGAACCTGGCGGTAAAATAGAAGGTGCTTCCGCTGCCCGGCGTGCTCTCCGCCTCGATATCCCCGCCCATCATTTTTGCCAGGCGCCGGGAGATGGTGAGCCCCAGGCCTGTCCCCCCGTATTCGCGGGTGGTCGATGTGTCGGCCTGGCTGAAGGTCTGGAAGATCATGCGCTGCTTATCCTTTGGAATGCCGATCCCGGTATCCCGAACCGAGAAGACAACCTCCACATCATGGCCATCCGACTCACGGGCCTTCACTTCCAGCACAATCTCTCCCTCATGGGTGAATTTCACCGCATTTCCGATCAGGTTCACCAGTACCTGCCGCACCCTGACAGGGTCTCCCACAAGATGCACCGGGGTGCCGGGCAGCACATGGCAGAGGAGTTCCAGGCCTTTCTCGTGGGCCTTCAGGGCCATGAGTTCACCGATCTTCTCCACTATCTCCAAGAGGTCGAAGCTGGTTTCCTCAATCGTAACTTGTCCAGCCTCCACCTTGGAGAGATCCAGGATATCGTTGATCAGGTCCAGCAGGCCTTCCCCGGCATTGGCCAGAATATGGACGTATTTTTTCTGCTCGATGTTCAGGGGCGATTCCCGAAGGAGTTCCGCC
>JAWOIH010000287.1:0-9204 GCA_046484725.1 Candidatus Desulfacyla sp.
GGCCGAACGGCCCTCTGGTTATCCTTTTACCCCAATCGAAAGGATTTTTAAACCCCTTTGGAGAAATAGGCCCACCACCCAAAAAAACGGGTCGCCATGACGGTCAAATCCCACAAAAGATAACGCGCCTCGACCCTAACAAAAAGGTGAAGCAGAGGTCAGAAAAGGGAATGGCAACTCGCCGAAAGCCCGTAGATCGGAAGAGATCTCCAGGAAGGGGTCTTCGGGCATGGTCTCTCCTCATGTATTCGCTTCAGGGCATCGCCTCAGATCGGCACGGGCCAAAGGTCTAAAGAAGACAAACTGTGCAGATGTTCTGCTGAAGGCTACTCGTACACCCCTAAGGGGGAGCATTACCTGTTTCTTAACAATACAGTGTCAATCGAATTTTAGATGGGCTATTTCCAAGCATTAAATCGTTTCCAACAAACTGCAGACTCATAATTCGCCATGAAATACGCCTTAAACGAGGGCTTTTAAGAATCAGGTAATGCTCCCCCCTAAGGAGAGTAAGTCAAGGTTAAAAGGTCGGTTTTGAGAAGGGCTCATCGTAGATAAGGGGGGAGAATCAAAGTGCGGCTTTTTGTTCAGGGTGGAAACCCGCGGATCATCAGTTGAATGTCTTGGGCTCAAATCCCTCCCGGTTCAGGAGGGTCGCTCCGCCTTCATCTGCCACCTCCCCCTGGACCAGCGCCAGGTCCCCAAGCTGTTGCCCGATACGATCCAGTTTTGCATCGGTCCTTCGCATTTGCTCATCGGTCCTGGCCTGCGATTCCTTCAACTCCCGGATCTGTTCATCGGTCTTGGCTTGGGATGCCTTCAGCTCAGCAATCCCTGCAAACATCGCCTCGGCCATTTTCTCCAGTCGATCCAAACGGTCCTGTCCCTTTGTCCCTGTCGTGCTGACAGAACTGTAATTCCTGATGCCGACATGCTGATGTAACTCCAAAAAAATGAAGGACATAAACAGACTGCTGATCTTGACCGAAGCGCCGGAGACCTATGAGACGCTGGCCCAGGAGCTTGGATTCCATGACCTCCAGGTCGTCGCCTGCCATACGGCAGAAGAGGCGGGGGTGCATGTGACGGACTGCGAGATGATTTTCGGGGAGCCGGGGCGCATTTCAGATCGCTTCAATACGTGGTTGATTTTGAAAGGGGATATTGACCTTTTTCAGGAATGCCTGCCGACCGTGGCCCTGTATAGGGTTGCCTCCCCCGCGATCAGATAGGGACCGACGGCCGCAGGAATCAGCACGGACATGCCTTTCTCTACGCTCTCGGAATCGCTGTTTTTCAGGCCTTGGATCCGGGCGCTTCCTTCCATACAGATCAAGATATCGACGCTTCGATCCCTTTCGCTCTGGAAAGAAATGCCGTCGGAAACCGCAATCACGGCTAATTGAAACTCCGCTGCGGGCGTCTCATAGATCCTCTCGGCCGGTTGTCGTCCGGGTTCCGGCTGGAGTTTTTGAGGATGCATGAATCTGAAATCCACAATCCTGAGCAGTTCCGGGACGTCTATATGTTTCGGGGTGAGTCCCCCTCGCAACACGTTGTCGGAATTGGCCATCAACTCCATTCCCATTCCCTTCAAATAGGCATGGAGTTCACCAGCCGGGATGTAGATGGCCTCCCCCGGATCCAGGATCACCAGATTGAAGATAAGGGGAGATAACACGCCGATGTCTTCAGGATAGCTGCGCTTGAGTTCCATCACCCACCAGAATGCCCGGTCCATATCCGCACACTGACTTGCACCCTCCACCGCCCGCTCAATGACACACCCTTTTCGGAACGAATCCATAGAGAGGAGCGAGGTCAAAAGGCGTCTCAGACCGAGGCCGTCAGGGGCTTTTCTCAACAGCGCCAGTTCATGGGAAAGAGCCTCATCGCAAACCCTCCCCAAAAGGTTCAGGATATCTTCGGGAGGCCGAAATCCCTTGAGGGCCTCAAACCGCGTGACGGCGCACAGGATCTCGGGTTTGTGATTCGGGTCCCTGTAGTTGCGCGCGGCCGCGTCCAGGGGGATGCCAAGGCGGTTCTCCCTTTCAAATCCCGCTCCGGCCTGTTCAAGGTTGGGGTGGACCTGAATGGAGAGCGGACAATCGGCAGCAAGGACCTTGAACAGAAATGGCAGCGTACGGGAGAATCTCTCCGCAACCCTTTTGCCCAACACCGAAACCGGATCTCTTTCAATCACCCTGTCGAGCGGCTGCCACACACCGTCCACCAGCACGCGCGACGGCGCCTTGGGATGGGCCCCCAGCCAGAGTTCGGCAGCCGGCCTTTCAGACGGGACCGGCAGACCCAGCAACGAGGGGATGGCGGTCCTGGATCCCCATGCATATTCCTGGACCGGGTTTTTTAGAAGCGCGATGTTATCCATCTGGCCCCTTTGAAACTCACTTTTCGCATTCGACGTTCGATGTTGGCTGTTGGATGTCCGATGTTCATTTGTTCACCCCACCTCCTACCCTTCCAACTCGATCAAGCCGTTGATCGCCGTCTTAATCTCGTGGGTCTTTCCCCCGTAGAAATGATCGGCCCCTTTAATAATCCTGAATGCTGCGTCGGGACTCCAGACAGGGAGCATCTCTTCGATCATACCAGGAGGCGCAATGTCGTCCTCGGATCCGGTAATCACCAGCCGAATCCTCGGGCAGTCCTTAAGAAAGGAGAAATCAATGAAGTTCACAGGGGGAGAGACCATAACCATCCTCCTGACATCTCCCAGACTGTCAATACACTGCGCATTGACCCAGGCCCCGAAGGAATATCCTGCCAGGTCGATGGACGTCTTTCCCAATTGAGCCAGATGCGTCACCGCGGCCCTCACATCCTCCCGCTCCCCTGTCCCGTTGTCATATGCCCCTTCGCTCCTCCCCACTCCCCGGAAATTGAACCTCAGCGTCGCATACCCCTTTTCCCCATAGGCCCGCACCATGGATTCAACCACGTTGTTGTCCATGGACCCGCCATACAGGGGATGGGGATGCGTCACAATCACGCCTTTCAACCCTTGACTCTCGCTGATCAATCCCTCTATGGTCAGTTTCTGCGATGTGAAAACGACCCGTTCTTCTTTCATTGGAGGCCCTTTATGTTTGCCCTCGACTTTTTCTCGGTTATAACGAAAACCACCTACTCATGAGAACGGCAGTTTCGGTTTTCGGTCAGCCACTATAGACACCTTCTTCATCAGAGACTCAGATACCCGTCCGGCGCCAGACTGGTGGCCAGCATGACCATGTTGATGTCGAGGTGTTCCTTCCAGGTGTCAGACGTTTGTGTCCTCGGTTCCACCCAGAACCTTTCAATGACCTCACAGAGGGGTTTGTACTGTGTCAATGCATGTATCGCATATTGGAGCTGATGCCGTCTATTGAAGACGTTCAGTTTTTGGTCAACCAACTCCTCCAGCCTTCCAAACGCCCTAAGACCAATGGAGAGTCCCAGTTCACGAAAGGCGAGGCGATACTCGGCCGGGAGGTTCAGGGTGTTGTTCTGTGCATAGTATTTGAGTCCAAGGAGGGAATCGTTTAGGAGGGTTTCCAGAAGGTCTTCTGTCTTAAGTTCCTTGGCAATGATCAACTGGGCGACTCGAAACGCATCCACAAGAAGACCTCCCAGGCCGAGGGGATCTCCTGTAGCCCATTTTATCCCCTCACAAATAGTCGACATATCAGCGATCTCCGCATCGAGATTCAAGCCATGCGAACCGCTCCCGTTTTCGACGCCTGTCTGAAGTTCGTGATAGGTAGTCCAGCCATCCAGAGGATCATGATGCCCCATGGACGGTACAAGCGGGAAGGAGAGATCGATGCTCATTTTCCAGTACATGCTTTTCTTTTCCCCTGAAGGCGGTGCGTACGTGAAGCTCGCGTGGGACGTTTTCGCCAATTCTATGGCCCATTCGTTAAAATGGTCGTCACCCGTAACGCGGGTGGCACAATGGAGCGCGTGCATCCATCGAGTCAGATAATGAAAGTATTGCCCATCCCGATCCCATTCCAGGTCTTCTTGAAACGGCTCCTTCGGTCTTCGCTCTCTCAACTTTTTTCCTATCCGCAGTCCTCCCTGTGTGGGATGCATTCTGGCTTCCGGATCGTCCAATCCGCTGATCCACCCTTTTCGAGAATCGTCACCACGGTGTTTTCCCAACACATCATGGACCTGATCGATGAGCCGTAAGGCCAAAGACTTGAATCTATCGTCGCCTGTTCGAGCATAGAGCCCCAGAAAGTTGCACACGGCAAATGCATCGGTCCACAGATACCGTCGCGGCGTTTCGCCAACCGGTTCAAGACCCGTCCCCCGGGCAAATTCATCCATGAGCCTTTTGACCGTGTCAATATGAAATGCCTCTTCCATCTCCTCTTCCCCGATAGGTTGTCATTCGTCACGTTTTTAACCTTACCACCAAATCCGGCCTGAAGCAAAGAGCTTGTACCACGAATAGGGCAAATTACACAAATGATCTTCTCACCTATAAAAAAGGCAATCATCGGTTGTGAAAGGGGATGAAATAGGCTAATCTTATTTATATAGGATGACCCTGTTTGAACATTCCGCATGACGCCATCGTGCCGGACAGACACAGGGGAAAGCCAGAATTTCCTGACGATCTGCTAACCCTAATATCTTAAAGACCTTTTATGGACAGGAGGGGAATATGAAGCCTGATCTCGGCGGTCTGATGGAAGTCCTTGGACTTGATGAAGAACCCATGGGCATGGTTTACACGGATGAAGATCCTGGCGGGGCATTTTCGCCAAGGCCCCAGCAGCTGCCTTCCGTGGAGATGGAAAAAAGGGGAGAGGTGGACTGGAATGCCATCTTCGGCAATTTTTCCTGCGTCATCGGGCATATCTGGCGGGCCAGGAAAAAGAAGGGAACGGCTCTCTTTGAGAGGGAGAAATTCGGTTGTCTGGGGGGCGCATTCTATCTCGGTTTTATGAAACCCCAGCTCGACTTTATTGCACACTATATTTCTACCGGCATACCGGGCGCCGTGGAAGGAGAGCACTATCTGGAATCGTCCCAAGTCTCCCACGATTTCTTCCAAACCATTGACCCCCGACCCGCGCCGGCGCGGTTTTGCGTATTCAAACCCCTTGGACGATTCCAGGAAAACGAAAAACCCGAACTGGTCATCTTCTTTGCCCGTCCGGAGGTCATATCGGGGCTGCATCAGCTCGCAACCTTTGTGACCAACGATGTTGAGGCGGTCGTGTCTCCCTTTGGCGCGGGATGTTCAAACATCGTCACCTGGCCGCTCCACTACCTTGCAAGGGGCCAGTTCAAGGCCGTGCTCGGGGGCTGGGACCCGTCTGCCCGCAAATACTTCAAGACAGACGAGATCACCTTAACGGTGCCCTATGAGATGTACCTTCGCATGGCTTCGCGCTGGACCGAATCCTTTCTCACCACCGGCACGTGGAAAACCGTGCAGAAAAAGATAGCCAGAAGCAGAAAGGCATGGGGAGAAGCCCAGGGGAAAGGAGATTAGGATAACCCCTACCTCCCGGTAAATACGGGCTTTCGCTTTTCCAGAAAGGCCTGAAATCCTTCCATACGATCCTTTGTGTCACGCACCCGGGCGCTCCCCTCAGACTCCACCTCGAGGCCCCTCTCGAGTCCTTCGTAATCACCGGCCGACATGGCCTTGAGCACGCAACCGACTGCGATGGGGGGTCGTTCCGCCAGTCTTTGAGCCAATTCCAGGGCATCATCCATCAACCTTTCCGGCGTCGTCACCTGGTTCACCAACCCGATCTCAAGGGCCTCCCCGGCATTCAGTGTCTTACTGAAAAGGATCATATCCAGGGCCTTTGCCCGTCCCACGATACGGGGCAGACGCTGGGTCCCTCCCCAGCCCGGGATGATCCCCAGATTCAGCTCGGTCAGTCCGAGCCTCGCCTTGGCGGTATCCGCCATGATTCGGAAATGGCAAGACACGGCCAGTTCCAGGCCTCCTCCCAGGGCAAAACCGTTGAGGGCCGCGATCACCGGCTTCGGAAACCGGTCGATTCGGGTCCACAATGCCTTGGCCTTCGGGCCGATCAGGGCGGCATTGGCCGCATCCTTCACATCAAATCCGGCTGAAAAACACGTATCGCCCCCACCGGTCAGGATCACGACGCGCGCATCTGAATCGTTTTCCACCTCATCGATCGCCTGTTCAAACGACTCGACCGTGACCAGGTCCCAGGTATTGGCCGGCGGATGATCCACGATGATGATGCGGATCGCGTCCCGCTTCTCCAAAATAATATTCTTGTACGTCATAATCCTCCACCTTCTCCCTCTGTTTCTATATTCTCCTTAATAGCCGCGCCGAACTCCGAGCACCTGACTTCCCTGGCGCCTGTCATCTGCCTGGCCAGGTCATAGGTGACGGTGCCCTGTTCAATGGTTCGAATGACGGCCTTTACCACAAGATCCGCGGCCTCTTTCCAGCCCATGAACCGAAGCATCTCCACCCCTGAGAGGATCAAGGAGCCGGGATTTACCTTGTCCATGCCCGCATACTTGGGAGCGCTCCCGTGGGTGGCCTCGAACAAGGCGCATTGATCCCCGATGTTGGCGCCGGGGGCCATGCCTAAGCCCCCTACCTGCGCGGCCGCGGCATCGGAGAGGTAATCGCCGTTCAGGTTGGGGGTGGCGATCACCCCGTATTCCTCGGGCCGAAGCAGAAGCTGCTGAAACATGGCGTCCGCGATACGGTCCTTGATAACAATCCTGCCATCCGGCAGGCGACCGTTGAACCGATCGTACAGCTCCGTCTCGGTGACGGTCCTTTCGGCAAATTCCTCTCTTGCAAGCGCATAACCCCAGTCCCGGAAGGCCCCCTCCGTGTACTTCATGATGTTTCCCTTGTGAACAAGCGTCACGCTGTCAAAGCCGTTTTCCAGGGCATAGGCAATGGCCCGACGCACCAAACGCCTGGTATTGAACGCACTCATCGGCTTGATGCCCACGCCGCTCTCCAGGGAAATCTCCGCAGCGTCTGCCCTCCTGAGCTTCTCGTTGACATGCTCCAGGACCGATCTGGCCTCCTCAGAGCCTGCCGGCCACTCCACTCCCGCGTACACATCCTCCGTGTTCTCCCGGAAGATGACGATATGGACCCTCTCCGGGTGAATCACGGGGGCCGGCACCCCCGGAAAATACCGGACCGGCCTCACACATGCATAAAGGTCCAGCCGCTGTCTCAGGGTTACGTTCAGGGAACGAAAACCGCCCCCGATCGGGGTGGTCAGGGGACCCTTGATGGCGATCCCGTATTGCGCAATCTCCTCAATGCTCTCATTGGGCAGGGGGTTCTCCCTGCCGAATTTTCTCTGGGCCTTTTCGCCCGCGAGAATCTCTTGCCACACGATGGATCGTTTTCCACCATAGGCACGTTCAACTGCCGCGTCCAGCACCGGCCGTGACGCGGCCCATATATCAGGGCCGATGCCGTCTCCCTCAATATATCCGATTTCAGGGGTCTCAGGCACTATCGGCCTTCCATCTCCATCCCATTCAATGCGTCTTCCTTTTTCCACTTCCGATTCCCCTATCTTCCTCAGATGAAAACATCCAAGGTTCAGATCCTCATCATTTGGACGGCTATACCTCTCCTGAGACGCGCCCCCGTTCGTAATTCAGGCGACCGCCGGCAAGGAGAATTTCCCGCTCTCGGACCGACAGTTCCAATCTTGCCTCAAAGACAAACCCCGTCTTTCCACGCTTCACCGGCACTCGGTTCGAGGCCTCGACGGAACTTCGCAGGTCTGACAGCGTGATGCGGTCCCCTTCTTCCAGTCGTTGGTATGCTTCTTCCTCAATCAGGAGGGGCAACACACCGAAATTGATCAGATTGGCCCGGTGAAGCCGCGCAAAGGATTTTGCCAGGACCATTCGGACCCCCAGGTGTCTGGGCGCCAGGGCGGCGTGTTCCCGGCTGGAGCCCTGGCCGTAGTTCTCGCCCCCCAAGATGGCCACGGCCTCATGCTCTTTTGCCCTTGCAGCAAACCCAGGGGACTTCAGGGCAAAGACGTGCTCGGATATGGCGGGAAGGTTGGATCGAAGGGGGAGAACCTTGGCGCCGCCCGGCAGGATATCGTCGGTAGTGATATGGTCCCCCACCTTGAGCAGGAGATCCAGATCCATGCTGTCGGGGAGGGGATCCAGTGTTGGGAGGGGTTTTATGTTGGGGCCCATGCGAACCTTTATGTCCCTACCGTCATCCGGAGGGGCAAGAATCATGGAATCGTCCACCAGGAAGGCCTTGGGCTCCTCAACAACAGGAGGCGCGCCCATCTCGCGCGGATCTGTCAGGTTTCCCTTGAGTGCGGACGCCACTGCTGCCTGGGGACCGCACAAATAGACCTGGGCATCCGGGGTGCCGCTCCTTCCGAGGAAATTGCGGTTATAGGTACGCACGCTCACCCCGCCGGACGGAGGCGCCTGCCCCATGCCGATACAGGGACCGCAGGCGACCTCCAGGACGCGCGCCCCGGCCTCGATCATGTCGGACAGACCACCGTTTCGCGCAAGCATGGCCAGCACCTGCCTCGACCCGGGAGAAATCACCAGACTCACATCCGGATGGATCCGCTTTCCCTTGAGAAGCAACGAAACCATCCTGAGGTCCCTGTAAGAGGAATTGGTACAGCTTCCGATGGCCACCTGATCCACCTTCACGCCGGACAGATCCCGAACCGGCCTGACCGCATCCGGGCTGGAAGGGCATGCCGCCAAAGGCTCCAGGCTTGAAAGATTTAACTCAATGACATCGTCATAGGCGGCACCGTCCCTGGCGGCCACAGGGGCCCAGTTCGACCCACGTCCCTGGGCCTCGAGAAACCGGCGTGTCACCTCGTCGGAGGGAAAAATGGAGGTCCAGGCGCCCAGTTCCGCACCCATGTTGGTGATGGTGGCCCTCTCCGGCACGCTGAGAGATGCCGCCCCCGGACCGCCATATTCCATGATCCTGCCAAGACCTCCCTTGACTCCCAGGTCCCGAAGCAGATACAGGCTCACGTCCTTGGCCCCCACCCATGGCGGGAGTGCGCCGCTCAGGCGAACGAGCGTCACCCGAGGAACTACCATAAAAAACGGGGCGCCTGCCATGGCAAGGGCCACATCCAGACCCCCGGCCCCCATGGCCAGCATCCCCAGGCCCCCCGAAGTCGGGGTGTGGCTGTCCGAGCC
>JAWOIH010000190.1:0-4664 GCA_046484725.1 Candidatus Desulfacyla sp.
CGATCGGTTTTTCGATGCCACAACGGTCTATCAGGGATATGCGAGGGGCCAGGATCTTGATATGATCCGATTCCTGAACGAAAAGGCCTCCTTCGGGATCACGCCCGATCTGACCTTTCTCATCGACTGTCCCGTGGAGGTGGGCATTGCACGGGCGTTAAAGAGGAATGCCTTTCTCGAAGACCCCGGCCAGGACCGTTTTGAACAGGAAAAAATGGAGTTTCACACGGCCGTTCGGAAGGGGTATCTCTTGACGGCGGAAAAGGAACCGGATCGATTTGTGGTGGTGGACGGCACGCTGGGAGAGGAGGCGCTGGAAGCGATCATCTTTGATCACCTTCGCCCGCGGCTGAGAGAAAGGGGTTTCTGAGGCGGCGCCGCCACAACCACAAATATCTCACACAAGGGCGCCCCGGTGAAACAACGGCAAGAAAGGTTTCACAGGGCAGGCAAAGACACGGAGATTTTTCAGAAATATTTTTTTGTGTCTTTTTTTGTGGGCTTTGCGGCTTTGTGTGATCATTTCAGGCACTTTAGTTAATTATTTAAAGTTCTTCTGTCGCAAGAAACAAGGAAGTTTTTGCCTCTTTGGCTTCTTTGCGCGAGACATGTTTTGGCTACAGTTATCCGCGTTAACTCACTTTAGGCGCTTATTTGGGATGCGTTTTTCCGAGATCATAGGCCAGGAAAAGGCCAAGCAATTTTTCAGACGCGTGATGTCTGCGGAGAGGATCCCTCATGCCTATCTGTTTACGGGCATTGCGGGAAGCGGAAAGACGAGCACGGCCACCGCCTTGACCATGGTCCTGAATTGCCAAAGGCCGACCGATATCGAGGCCTGCGGGACCTGCCCCCCATGCCGTCAGATGGCGGGAGGGAATTTCCCGGACTTCATATCCGTCAAGCCGGATGGACAGAACATCAAGATCGAACAGATACGGGAACTCAACCGAAGACTCAGTTTCGCCCCGGTTTCGGCAAGATACAGGGTATGCGTCATCCAGCAGGCCGAGGCCATGACCAGTGAAGCGGCCAATAGTTTTTTGAAGACCCTGGAGGAACCTCCCCCCGGCAATATCCTGGTGCTCAATGCCGTTGAACCCCTGAATCTGCTGCCCACGATTGTATCCCGTTGCCAGAGGATTCCTTTTCAGCCGCTTCCTGTTGAGGCGATGATCGACTGGCTTGTCAGGGAGAAGGGTCTGGACCGGCGGAAGGCAACCATTGCGGCCAGGGCCTCGGGCGGTAGTCTGGGACGTGCCCTTCGAATGAGTGAAGATCTGTTTTTTGAGAAGAGGGAGGCGTGGATCTCGGGACTGTTGAGACTGCCGCGTCTGTCCAAGGGGGATGCCCTGGAAATGGCCATGGAGTCGGCCACTAAAGAAAAGAGGGGCCTGGACAATGCGGAGACCGGTGAACCCGGGCTGCTGGAAATGCTGGCCCTCTGGGGAAGCTGGTACAGGGATCTCCTGATCGTCAAGGTCGGGGGAACAGAACATCTGATCACGAATATCGATTTCCGAGACCAGTTGAAAAATCTCTCCCGAAACGTTACCATAGAAAATCTGACAGCCAGCCTCCTTGCCGTGGATCGGGCCGTCCGGGATGTGCGCAGGATGGGAAACACCCAGCTGGTGATGGGACACACGATTCTGGGCCTTCAAAGACATTTCAGCGACGAAACAGGATAGGGCCGTCCCGGTTAAATGGGTGGGCTGCCATTTCACACGGCAGGCTGGAAGGCACAAAAAGTCTATAGAACCTTAAACGTTAGCTCACTTTAGTCACTTTAGCTTACTATGAATAAAATCGTCGGTGTACAGTTCAGACCCCATGGAAAGGTGTATGATTTCGAGTCGGGTCACTTTGTTCTCACCAAGGGGGACAGGGTGATGGTTGTTACCGATGAAGGCCCTGCCATCGGCTGCGTCTGCACCATCCCTCAAAGCGTGAACAGCGGGGGCGGTGATCAAAACCTCAAAAAGATCTTTCGCCTGGCGACACGGGAAGAGATTGAGCGGTATGAAAGCGACTGCAATCTGGAGAAAGAGGTATATGAATATTGCCATCTGAAGGTGAAGGAACGATCCATGCCCATGCATCTCGTCTCGGTGGAAAGGCGCTTTGACGGAGGCAAAATAGTCGTTTATTTTACAGCGGATGGAAGGGTCGATTTCAGGCAGCTGGTCAAGGACCTGGTAGGAAAGTTCAGGACCCGGATCGAGATGAGACAGATCGGGGTCCGTCATCAGGCCAAGATGGTGGGCGGATTGGGGACCTGCGGTCGTCCCCTGTGCTGCACCTCTTTCCTCAACACCTTTGATCCGGTAACCATAAAAATGGCCAAGAAACAGAACATCTCCCTCAATCCCAACAAGATATCCGGGATGTGCGGCAGGCTTATGTGTTGCCTCACCTTTGAGCATGAGTACTATGAAAAGATCAAAAAGAACTTCCCCAAGATCGGGAAACGGATCATGACCGCAGAGGGCGAAGGAAAGGTCATCCGGCAGAATGTGCTGAAGGAGACCGTGACCGTGGCCCTGGACTCGGGAGCCGAACTCGAGATCCCGGTCAAGGACCTTGCGACGGGCGCCGGCCTCTTAAAAGAGGGTCTGTTCAAGCGAAAAAAGTCAAAAAAGGAGTAACCAGCAAAGCCAGTGTCTGAACGATTTTATATCACAACACCCATCTATTATGTGAATGCAGAACCGCATATCGGCCATGCCTACTCCACCATTGTTGCGGACGTCTTAAACCGTTTTCACATGCTTTCGGGCATGGATACGTATTTTCTCACAGGCACGGATGAACATGGAGATAAGATCGTTTCGGCCGCTGAACAATCGGGCCAGTCTCCCAAGGCGTATGTGGACCGGATCAGCCGGATGTTCAAGGACCTATGGCCCAGGTTGAACATCTCGTACAACCAGTTCATCCGGACCACGGACCCGGACCACCAGGAGACGGTGAGGCTGATCCTGAGTCGGGTCAAGGAAAAGGGAGACATCTACTTCAGCGAATATGAGGGCCTTTACTGCTTCGGCTGTGAACGCTTCTACACGGAAAAGGAACTGGTGGACGGGAAGTGCCCGGACCATCAGACCGAGCCCGAGGTGATCAAGGAGGCCAATTACTTTTTCCGGATGAGCCGGTATCAGGAATGGCTTATCGATCACATCCATACGCACCCGGATTTCATCAGGCCGGAGAGATACAAAAACGAGGTTCTCTCCTTTCTCTCCGAGCCGCTTGAGGATCTCTGCATCTCACGGCCCAAGTCGCGCCTGACATGGGGGATTACGCTCCCCTTTGACGACAATTTCGTTACTTACGTATGGTTTGACGCGCTCATCAACTATGTTTCGGCCCTCGGGTATCCCTCAGGGGACCGCTTCGAGACCTACTGGCCGTGGGCCCAGCACGTTATCGCCAAGGACATCTTGAAACCTCACGGCATCTACTGGCCCTGCATGCTCAAATCGGCCGGCATCGAGCCTTACCGGCACCTCAATGTGCACGGGTACTGGAATATCAGCCGGGACAAGATGTCCAAGAGCCTTGGAAACGTGGTTCGACCCCTTGAACTGGTGGGCATCTACGGCCTGGATGCGTTCCGGTTTTTTCTCCTGAGGGAGATGGTCTTCGGGTTGGATTCCGAGTTCAGTGAAGAGGCATTGGTGACCCGGCTCAATGCGGACCTGGCCAATGACCTGGGAAACCTTGTCAGCCGAAGTCTCACCATGGTCCAGAAGTATTTCAAGGGGGATCTGCCGGAGCCGGGGGTTTCCCGTGCACCGGATGAGGCCCTGAAACGGAGCGCTCTGGAGCTGGTGGACACCTATGGGGCGTTGATGAAGGAGCTGGGCCTGCACAAGGCCCTCATGGCCGTATGGGAGGTGATTGCCAGGGTCAATAAATACATCGACGAGATGGCGCCCTGGGTCCTGGCAAAGTCAGACCCGGAGCGTCTTTCGACCGTGATTTGCCACATCTTTGAGAGCTTGAGGATTGTGGCCGGTCTCCTGTGGCCCTTTATCCCGGAATCTGCCGAAAAGATCCAGAGCCAGTTGGCACTGCCGAGGCAGGGGAAGGATGTCACCCTTCAAGACCTCAGAAGGTGGGGGGCCGAAAGGCCTTCCCGGCCGATCACCAAGGCGCCGGCCCTGTTTCCCCGCATTGAACAGAAAAAGCCGGAGGCATCGGCAACAAGACCGGCCGCCCCTGAAAAAGCATCGCCCCCGTCCAAGGACCGCGAAGCGGCATCGCCCGGGGAGCCTTCCCTGATTACCTATGAGGATTTCCAGAAAATGGACCTGAGGATCGGCGTCATACGGGCGGCCGAGCCGGTTCCGGGGTCCAAAAAACTCATAAAACTAACCGTCGATATGGGCGGAGAGCGGACAGTGGTGGCCGGTCTCAAGGGTCACTATGCCGAAGAGGCCCTTATCGGGAAAGAGGTCCTGCTGGTGGCCAACCTGAAACCGGCGACCTTGATGGGGGTGGAGTCCCACGGCATGGTCCTGGCCGCCACGGACAGGTCCGGGCTCCACCTCCTGGTCCCGGACTCAGAGACGGTTGCAGGGAGCAGGGTCAAATAAGATGGGAGGTTTTCCTTATCCTTACCCGCACATCATTATCCGCAGGGATCTCTGCGATAACCT
>JAWOIH010000460.1:0-5867 GCA_046484725.1 Candidatus Desulfacyla sp.
GGGTTTCAGACAGAAAGCGCTACTGTACGCCTGCTATTGTCCAGCTCCCGCCTAAGCGTGGTGGCGAACGGACGCTCCATCTTTCTTCGCGTATTGTGCAACTTCATCCACCATTTTCAGGAATGGGACATGAAGCGCTGGTCGTTATTCCTCGACAGCCCGATGGCCATCGAAGCGACCGAGGTCTACAGCCGCCACCCCGACCTCTTCGATGCGGAGGCAAGGAAACTCTACAGCGGCGGTCGCAAGCCCTTCTCCCCGCCCAACCTGCACATCAGTCGTACCCCTGAGGAGTCGATGGCGATCAACCGCATCCACAGCGGCGCCATCGTCATTGCCGGCAGCGGCATGTGCGAGGGGGGACGGATCAAGCACCATTTCAAGCACAATATCTGGCGCAGTAACTGCCACGTCATTATCGTCGGCTTCCAGGTTGCGGGGACGCTCGGGCGCCGCCTGGTGGACGGGGCCAAACAGATCAAGTTATGGGGCGAAACGGTCAATGTGGCGGCGCAGATCCACACCCTGGGCGGCTTCTCCGCCCACGCCGATCAGCAAGGACTGCTCGACTGGTACGGCGCGTTCAAGGATTGCCCGCCGCTGGTGCTGGTGCATGGCGAGAGCAAGGCCCGGGAGACACTGGCGCACATGTCTTTTGGCGGTCCCGGTCTTAACGGCAATCCTTGCGATCCTGAGACATTCCGTGCTCTGGGCTGTCCTCTTTGTGGGGGTCGCTACGGCCATGACCGTGCTCATCCTGAGGTTTTATTGCACCCGCTGTCCCCATTACACGCGGGAGGATGGACCCCTCCGGTGCATTTTCTTCTGGGGTCTTCCCAAGCCCTTCAGCCCGAGACCCGGAGCGCTCAATTTGGTTGACAAGGCGGTGGTCTTCGCCGCGCCAGCGGTGCTGTTGATCTTCCCCTTATTCTGGTTATTCAGGGAACCCGGCCTCCTGATCCTCTACCTGCTGTCTCTGGCCGGGTTCGGCGCCACCATCTATCGCAATGAATGTGACCGCTGCATATACTATGAATGCCCGGTGAACAGGGTCCCCGAGGGGATTAAAAACCAATCCCGGGAATCCACAAAATAGGCAAAGAAAAGGAGGCGTCATGCGTCTTTATGCGGCTTTTTCCAAACGCTGCACCCGCTGATCCATCTGGCCGCAAACGCCCCTGGCCGGCCGGGGCTTGCAGCGCTCCAGCACATAGGCGGCCAGGAGGGGGAAAATAATACTGTACTCTCCCCACACCTGCACCAGGTTGGCCTCGTCGGCGTGCTGGTACTTGCCCCAGGTGACCGCCTCACCAAAGGTGCAACTGGAGAGGCTCCCCTCCCGCTCCACCGCCGTGCCGATCTGGATGCCGCGGTCGGCCCCTTGGAAATCCACGCCCAGGATCTGGCTGATGGTAGGACCGGTCTGCTGGATGAAGTTTTTCGGCCCCCCGCCCCCCAGCTCCACAAAACCGGTCTGGTCGGAGGTATACGCGATGGCCGATGAATGGAGGATATCCCTCTGGGCCGAGAGCCGAACGGGAAAGCCCATCCGGTCGGTGCGCAGCAGGTTCATGGCGATGGAGTGGTTGGACAGGGAGTCCCAGAACAGCGGCACGCCCAGGCGGGCCGAGGCAATGGTGAAACTGCGTTCCGGATGGGGCGCGTTTTCAGCCGCCCAAAGGCCCAGGTGGCGGTTAAACTCCCAACTGGCCAGGTCCCGCCCTCTGAGCACGCCGTGCTCCTCCTGTACAAAGCGCCGGATAATTGCATCCTGGGCCTCCAGGGTCTCCTCTTCCCGGATGCCGATATCGTAGATGCGCGTATCGCCGTGCCGGCGCAGCTCGTCATCATTGTGGTGGGGATGAATCGCCTTGACCGGCAACCCGAAGGCAAAGTGCAGATCGTGATACACCTGGGCCCCGGTGGAGCAGATGACGTCCACCATGCCGGCCTCCAGCAGCGAGATGACCATCCCCCCCATACCGCCGGCAATGCCGGCCCCGGCAATGCCCAGCCAGATGGTGTCCCCCTCGGCGGCCATGCGGGCAAAGAGACGGGCCGCGCGATGCACATTGCGCGCCTCAAAGCAGGTCCGGCCCATGATATCGACCAGTTCCGCCGCACCGATCCCCTTGCCGAGCCGCTCGGGCACGATGTCGGGGGCGCTGTTGAATAGCGATTCCATCACATCCTCTTTCCGGCGGGCTAATCGACCAGCATCACCGCGCAGGCCAATACCGTGGTCCAGAGCCCGTTTTTATGCCCATGGGCCGCCTTGGCCACGCTGCGACTGACAAAGAGGCGGTCCTTGCCGGCCACGTAGTGCTGTTTACGCTCATCCCAGGCCTTGTCCGGATCCAACTCGATGCCCAGGGTGGAGGCCAGCATGGTGGCTGCCAGGTCCTCGGCAAAGTCTCCCGACTGGCGGGCATTCTGCCCATACCCATGATGCTCGGAGATGTAACCGTATTGCTTTTTGTCCTTGGGCTGGGCCAGGCCCACGGCCGCCGTAACCAGGCGGCTCGGCTCATCCGTGTTTTCCCGGGCCATCACGACGAAAAGGATCTGGCCCGGCGCCAGCAGCTTGAGCCCTTCGGTCTTGGAAATGATCTTGCAATCCGGCGGAAAGATACTCGAAATAGTGACCAGATTGCATTTTTCGATTCCCGCGTCCCGCAAGGCCAGCTCGAAACTCTGCAACTTGTTGCGGTGATGTCCCACCCCTTTGGTGAAAAACATCTGCTTGGGTACGATTTTAAACACTTCACTCATCCTTTCTACGTGGGATTGTCCATCGATGCACGGGGCGCACTATAAGCGATAGGGGCCGAATATTCAAGATTCATGATCATAATATTATTCAACGCTTTTTTGGGAACGTGGGTCCGGATTCAGCCGATAGATCATGAAACCCGCGAACAGGGCGACGCCCGCGACCAGAAATAGGACCTGAAACCCGCCCCATTCCCCGATGTATCCCAAGACAATGGAACCTGAAAACACCCCCGCGTCGATCCCTCCCGTGAATATGCCGATGATTTTGCCCCGGATCCCTTTCGGCTCCCCTCGAAGGGCAAAGGCATTCATGGAGGGAAAGAGAAGGCCGTGTCCGCATCCGGACATGAGTCCCGACAAGAGGAGGATGCCCTCCCCTCCCAGGGCCATGAGAACCAGAAACCCGGTTCCCGTAATGATAAACGCATAGGGAAGAATACGTTCCTCGCCTACCCTGTCTGCAAGTCTTCCCCCGAAAAACCGTGTTATTGCGGCAGCCGAAGAGTAGGCCACATAGTAAAGGGAAATAAAGGTAATGCGCTTTTCCGCAGCATAGGGGGAGACAAAATTGCTCGAAGCGGCCAGGGCAAAGCCGAAAAGAAGGGCCAGAACCGCCACCAGCACCATCTTCTTTCTCGTCAGGACAGAAAAAAAGGACGTCTCTGATCCGCTTACGCGGGCATCATAGAAATCCCTCAAGGGAAGATGGAGCCCAAACCCCACAAATGCCATGCCGGCCGCCAGGAGAAAGAAAGACTGAAAACCCAGTTCCCGAATAACGATCTCCGCCATCACAGGGCCGATGGCCATTCCCACCAGCGCCGTCACGCCGAACATCCCGATTCCCTCGTTCAGCCGTTCTATGGGAACCATATCTGCGATATAGGTGAATCCGGCGGTAAAACAGATCGCCAGCCCGATGCCGTGCAGGAGCCTGACCAGCAAGAGGGGCAGGTAAAACCCGGACAGATCCCCGCGAAACATGAGATAGCTGAGCGCCACGAGACCCGTTATCATGCATCCGATGCCGTAGCTCCGCTTCCTCCCGAACCTGTCCACCATCTGAGAGATCCAGGGACGGCAAAGGACCGATGAAAGAACGGTCGCCCCCATGACAATACCGATGTCCGCCTTTGATCCCCCATGGCCCATAATGAAGAGGGGAAAAAGGAAAAAGCAGCCCAGGCTGGATACCGTGAAGAAATTGGCAGCGGCGATCAGGATAAACGACGAGGTGTAAAGGGCCGGTTCGGTTCTTGTTTTCACTTCTGCGTCACCATTCAGGTTCATCAGTTCATGAGTCTTGACATTATGTTAATGGAATCGTATGTCACAACCACGCTTGCTGGCAAGCATGTTTTCCATTAACCTGTATTTGAGAGGGAGTCTCGTGGCGTTTTATGAGTTTGAAGGGAAAAGGCCGTATGCAGACCCGGGGGCCTTTGTGCACCCCGAGGCCGTACTGATCGGGGATGTGATTGTCGAACGCGGGGGGTACATCGGCGCGGGGGCTGTCCTGAGGGGAGATATCGGTTTTATCAGGGTGGGGAAAGGATCCAATGTTCAGGAAAACTGCGTGATTCACACCTTCCCGGATAAACCGGCCACACTTCACCCGGACGTCCATGTAGGTCACGGCTGCATTCTGCATGGGTGCGAGATCTGCTCCATGGTCCTTGTGGGAATGGGGTCCATTGTATCGGACGGGGCCAGGATCCACTCCCGATGCCTGATCGGGGCGGGGAGCTTTGTCCCTTTCGGCATGGAGATCCCGGAAGACAGCCTGGTCATGGGCTCGCCCGCACGGGTGGTCAAAGCCATCAGCCGGGAGCAACTGGATCGGATTTCAAACGGCCTCTCCATCTACCAGGATCTTACCCGGAGGCATCTTAAGTCATTGAAACGGCTCCCGGACACGGGATAGTCACCGGATTTTCCAAAATTCGGCGCATCAGGCAAGCCGGTTCAGCCTGAAATAGATCCCGCCCAGGGCCATGAGTTCCTCATGGGTCCCCTGCTCCCGGATCCGGCCATGATGCATCACCAGTATCCGGTCCGCATTCCGGATGGTGGAGAGCCGGTGGGCCACAATCAGGGTGGTCCGTCTTTGGGCCATCCGCGAGATGGCCCCCTGGATGAGCCGTTCGGTTTCAGGGTCTACGCTGGACGTGGCCTCGTCCAGGATCAAGAGGCGGGGATCGTTGGCCAGGGCCCTGGCAAAAGAGAGGAGCTGGCGTTCGCCCGTGGACAGGGAGGCGCCCCCCTCGCCCAGTTCCTCTTCGAAGCCGTTGGGGAGCCTCTCGATGAACGAACGGGCGTTGGCCGTTTCCGCGGCCTTCCTGACCGCATCCGAGGTCACCCCTTCCCTCCCTAGGGCGATATTATCCGCCAGTCTTCCTGCAAAAATAAAGACATCCTGCATGCAGAGGCTGACCGTGTTCCGTAGCCTTTCATTGGACCATTCCCTCAGGTCCACCCCGTCCAGGATCACGGACCCCTCGTCCGGATCGTAAAAACGTTCCACCAGATTCACCACGGTGGTCTTTCCCGAACCCGTGGCTCCGACAATGGCCGCGGTCTCTCCCGGTTTCACCTCAAACGAGATATTGGAAAGGACCGGCTTCCCCTTGTCATACGCAAAAGAGACGTTGTCAAAAACAAGGTGGCCCCTTACATCCAAAGGCGCTTTGGGCGATGCCGGCGCCGGGATGATCTCCCTGGCGTCCATGAATTCAAATATCCGCTCGCTGGAGGCCATGGCCAGCTGCATGATATTGTACTTCTCGGAGATATCCCGGATCGGTTTGAAGAACATCTGGATGTAGCCGATAAAGGCCACCAGGGTCCCCAGGGTCAGCTCGTCCTGAATGACCTTGCCGCCGCCGTGCCAGATGAGAAAGGCAACCGCAATGGATGAAAAGAGTTCCATGGCCGGCATGAACAGGGCGAACACGCGGATCTGTTTGATGCCGGCCAGGTAGTTTTCGTGGTTGATCCTGGAAAATGCATCCATCTGGACGTTTTCCCGCACAAACAACTGGATGACCTGAATCCCGCGTATCCGCTCCTGCAGGAAGGCATTGATCTTGGCC
>JAWOIH010000470.1:0-5603 GCA_046484725.1 Candidatus Desulfacyla sp.
TCCGGTTCCCGATCGAAAAGGCCGCAACCGGGGACCGGAAAAATCAGGGTCCAACAAAGAAAAAAATACAGGCCACGGCGTATGAATGCGATTTCTTTCTTCATTACCATCCCGCGGGGACGCCGCCCAAAATTGTCCATAATCCCGTTATCGTCGGAACAACATCCCTCAACGAAACCTTAATCCCCAAAACCCGCTCCACCGTAACGCTGTGCGCACATCGCGGTCATGCGATGGAATAACTTAAATTTTTTAGATTAGCAGCAAACTTAAAAAAATAAAACATATTTTTTGTCGGCTCCGAACTTAGGCCGTCGCCCCGATGACCACGCCTCGGCCTGGTGGAAATTGCGAGACGCACAATTCGTCATGCGACTTTCGAGGCCTTTAATCCCCGTGGTTTGTCATCCGATCCGTCTCTGTTGTCGCCCAGCATTTCCACTTCCTTCCGCACTCTATCCATATCGCTCGGAAAAGAGAACGTTCCGACATGGATTCCGATCCTGTTCTCGGATAGGAGCCGGTACTTGCGCGGGCTGGCATGTATCAGGCGGACCAGGTGTTCCGATTGGATGGCCGTATCCTCGGGCAAGGTCAATGTAAAACTGTTGGACCCCATATCCAGTTTGCTGATGCGAAGCCTTTTCAGCAGGAGACGGATCGACATCAGGCCAAAGAGATGGACCACCTCCGGTGGGGGGGGGCCGAAACGGTCTTTGATTTCCTCGACAATCTCTTCCAATTCCGAGGTTTCAATGAGGTTGGAAAGCCTTCGGTACAGGTTCAGCCGGACGTCCGTGTCCATCACATAGCTCTCCGGCAGGTAGGCGGGGATGTCGATATTGATCTCCGGATTGATGTCGTCCCGCCACTCGTTCCCCTTGAGTTCGGCCACGGCCCGCTCGATAAGTTTGATGTAGAGTTCGTAACCGATGGCTGAGATATGTCCTGACTGTGAAAACCCGAGGATATTGCCGCCGCCGCGGATTCTCAAGTCATGCATGGCAAGGTGCAGGCCTGCGCCAAGATTGGAAAAATCCATAAGGGCCTTCAGTCTCTTTTCCGCGTCCCTGGTGAGGACCGAATCGCTGGAGATCATCAGATAGGCATAGGCCTTCTCTTTGGCCCGGCCCACCCGTCCTCTCAACTGATATATCTGGGCCAGACCGAGGCGGTCGGCCTGATTGATGATGATCGTATTGGCGGACGGAATGTCAAGTCCCGACTCGATGATGGTGGTGCAGACCAGTACGTCGATTTCCTTGTGGAGGAACCGTAGCATCGTCTCTTCCAGCTCTCTTGATTTCATCTGACCGTGTGCCACGGCCAGACGCGCCCGGGGAATCAGCTTCCTCAGTTGATCGGCCGCATACTCGATGGTGCGCACCCGGTTGTGCACAAAAAAGGTCTGCCCGCCCCGCTCAATTTCCGATTCGATGGCCCGGATAATCAGAGGCTCGTCATAGGGCGACAGGTATGTCTCGATGGCCTGCCTGTCCTGGGGCGGCGTCTCGATAACGGTCAGGTCTCTGACGCCGACCATGGACATCTGGAGGGTCCTGGGAACCGGTGTGGCCGTGATCGCCAACACGTCCACCAAGGCCCGGTACTTCTTGAGGGCCTCCTTCTGCCTCACCCCGAACCGTTGTTCTTCGTCGATGATCAGGAGGCCTAAATCAGCGAATTTGACGTCCTTCTGGAGTATCCGGTGGGTGCCGATCAACACATCTATCTTGCCGGACCGCAATCTTCCCACCGCTTCCGCCTGTTCCCGTGGGGTCTTGAACCGGCTCAAAAGCCCGACCTCTATGGAATAGGGGGCCATCCTCTGTTGAAAGGTCTGGAAGTGCTGTTCCGCCAGGACCGTGGTAGGGACCAGAAAGGCTACCTGCTTTCCGTCTGAAACCGCCTTGAAGGCAGCGCGGACCGCGATCTCTGTCTTTCCAAAACCGACGTCACCGCAGACGAGTCGATCCATCGGCTGTTCGGAACAGAGATCCGACAGCACGTCTTCAATCGCCTTGATCTGGTCATCGGTTTCTTCATGTTCAAAGGTGGCCTCGAATTCGCGGTAATAATTATCCGGGGGCGAAAAGGCGAATCCGTTTCTATATTTTCTGAGGGCATAGAGTTCCACAAGCTGTCTGGCAATCTTCCTGACTGATTTTTTCGCCTTCTGTTTCGCGATGTTCCATGAGTTACCCCCCAACTGATCCAGTTTGGGTATCGTTTCATCGGCCCCGGCATATTTCTGCAGGATGCTGACCCGGTCCGCAGGGATATACAGCCTTGAATTATTGGCATATTCTACAATGACAAAGTCATTCATCTTTCGGGCGATCTCCATGGTCACGAGACCCCCGTACCGGCCGATGCCGTGGTCCTCATGCACCAAGAGGTCCCCGGCCTTGAGCTGACTGAAGCTGGACCACGAGATGCCGTCTTTTCGCGGCCCCCTTTTGGATCGTCCTTTGACGGCCTTGGCCCCGAATATATCATCCTCGCTGACTACGTAAAGACCGATCTCGGGCCAGGCGAATCCCTTGGAAAGCCTCCCTAAGCAGAGGATCAGCCCGGCACGATCAGGGATTTGGTCCCATCCCCGCACCATGTCCTCCGCCTCAATATCATAGTTGGACAGGATCTCTTTCAGGCGCTTTGCCTGCTGCTCGGTGCTGCACGTGATGACGACCCCGGACCGGGCGGCGAGCCATGAAGCGACCTTTTGGGCAAAGGGGGCCATGGAAACCCTGCCGCTCCCTGTAAGTCGGAGTTCCAGATCATCTTCCAGCTGAAAACGGCCCGGGATAACCAAGGTGTTGTCAGGAACGGGGCCTTCATTGAGGTTCAATTGGCTGAATGCCATCCTCTGATGCGTTTGAAACTTCTGCTCGATTTCCTGAAAAGGGACAAAGATCCCCTCCAAATCAGGAAAGGGTGCTCCTTTTTGTGCGGATTCCTCCCCGAACCTCTCCTGGTCCTTCTGAAACTTTTTGTCTGTCTTCCGTCCCTCCGATTCCAACCGATGCGGATCAAAAAGGGCGATGACCCCCTTTTCGGGGAGATAGTGGAGCAGGGTATCGAGATGGGGATAGAAATGATTGAGCCAGGCCTCCTGCCCGGGAAACCCTGTGCCGGGCTCCGGTCCCGGAAGCCTTCCCATGGATCTGGCCCGCTGAACGTTCGGTTGATCCATAATGATCTCCGAGGCGGGAAGGAGAATCATCTCGTCTAAAGGGCCTTGCGACCGCTGGCTGACGGGATCGAATTGACGGATCGATTCCAGCCGGTCTCCCCAGAACTCCAGGCGGACGGGCAGGGGGTATAAGGGCGAGAATATATCGATGACGCCCCCCCGAACCGAGTAATCTCCCCGGTCTTCCACCAGGGAGGTGCGCTGGTAGCCGTTGATTTCGAGCCTCCGTATAAAGAGATCTCTGTCGACCTCCTCTCCGGGTTCGAGGTATTCGAGGGAGTTGAGCAGCGATTCCTTGGGCATGATCCGGAAACAGAGCGCTTCCATGGAGGTGACGACAATCGGATTTCTGTGGGACGTGAGGGCATACAGGGCCCTGATTCGGCGGGTGATCAGGTCCCTGTGCGGGCTGAGCCCGGTCAGGGGGGACATGTCATAGGCGAAAAACGGTTGGAGCCTCAGATCCAAAGAGGCCTCGTCGGCCTCCGGGCCGCCCATGAAGAATTGGAGCCCCTTGAAAAGCCGTTCGGCGCCCTTTCTGTCCGGAAGGACGGCCATACAGGGCCTGTCAAGACCGGACAGAACCCGGGCAAAGAAATAGGCCTCTGCCGATCCTGAGAGGCCCACAACGGCCATGGACCCGGCGCCTGTATCCAACCATTCTTTCAGGGTATCAATATCCGGATGTTGATGAACCGACATAGATGACTGACAACTTAATGAGTGATGTGTGTGCCCGGTTTCGGCCAACCCCATTTGCCCCTGCCTGTTTCATTCCCGCGGCCAGTGGGACAGGGAGCTGCATGGGGTGCCTTATAATTGGAAGACGTGGCAAGAGAGGGCGTTTGACCTTTGCTGTTTACCTTTTTCTATGCATTGATACCAAAGATAAGGGATTCCGGTCCGCATGTCAAGAATGTCGCAGGCCCTTCATTAAGGGACAGGCCCGATGAAGGCAGGCGGTCGATTCCTCGGTGGTGGTCCTTTACTGAGCCATGCTTTAATGGTATGGTGTTTAATAGACTGTTTTCGGCGGATATGAGGCCTTTTTTCTTTCAGACACCGGGGAGCGCAAATGGACTATGACGTGATTATCGTCGGGGCGGGCCCGGCAGGCATTTTTGCAGCACTGACCCTTGCAGACATGGGGGTTCCGCATGTCCTCCTCCTTGAAAAGGGAAAAGATCTCAGCCTGCGCAGACACCACAGCGTGGAGGATCGGCTCTGCGGATGGGGAGGCGCCGGGGCCTTCAGCGACGGAAAACTGACCCTTTCCATTGAGGTTGGGGGGGCCTTAGGCGATTACATCGGACGGAAAGACCTCCATGCGTTGCTGGAGCGCACCGACGGGATCTATGTGGCGCACGGCGCCCCGGACCGCATTTTTGGCGGGGACTGGGTGCAGGTGGAGGCCCTGGCCGATCAGGCGAAACTGGCGGATCTTGAATTGATACCCGACCGCATCCGCCATATCGGAACCGAAAACTGCCGGATTGTGCTGGAGCGGTTCCGGGCGTCCCTGGCCGAGCGAATCGAGATACACACGGAAACCGAGGCCAGGGACATCCTGGTCGACCAGGGTCGGGTTGAGGGGGTGCGACTGGCCGACGGTCGACGTATCCATGCAAGGTTTGTGGTGGCCGCACCGGGCAGATCGGGGGCACGCTGGATGAAAGAACAGGCGGCTGCCCTGGGCCTGAGGACCCGTTCCACGTCCGTGGATATCGGCGTGCGCGTGGAACTCCCGGCCCCGGTGCTCAAGGCGATTACCGACGCCACCTATGAATCCAAGCTGGTTTACTATTCGAAAACCTTTGATGAGAAGGTCCGGACCTTCTGCATGAATCCGTACGGTGAGGTCGTGACCGAAGAAAACAACGGCATCATCTCGGTAAACGGGCACAGCTATGCTGAAAAAAGGAGTGAGAACACCAATTTTGCCATCCTGGTGAGCAGCTTCTTTACAGAGCCGTTCGATGACCCCATTGCCTATGGCCGGGATATCGCCGGGCTTGCAAACCTGCTGGGCGGGGGCGTCATTATCCAGCGGCTGGGCGATTTGCTGGCAGGGAGACGCAGCACCCCGAAACGGATTGAGCGGTGCCTCACCAAGCCGACCCTGAGAGATGCCACCCCGGGTGATTTGAGTTTTGTTTTTCCCTACCGCCATCTCCTGAGCATCATTGAAATGCTCCAGGCCCTTGACAGGATCGCACCCGGGGTCTATTCGAGGCATACACTCCTGTATGGCGTAGAAGTGAAGTTCTATTCCAACAGGACGGACGTGACCGCTGAAATGGAGACAGCCATCAACAACCTCTTTGTCATCGGCGACGGCGCGGGTATCACCCGGGGGCCCGGCCGAGCGCTCGCGCACGCGGTGGAACAGGCGGAAGGTGCCGCCGTA
>JAWOIH010000109.1:0-5921 GCA_046484725.1 Candidatus Desulfacyla sp.
ATGCCATCCATGACCGGAGAGGGAGACGTCTGGGCTGTCGGGGTGTGAACACAAGCGGTTACGAGGGCCAAGATCATGGCCAGGGATAGACATCCGATTGTTCTTTTCATCATGTGACCTCCTTATACAGGTTAAAAATTTCAGGGGCTCGCTGGGTCCCCGGCTTCGCGTGGGCTTTTTCGCATGAAGACACCGTTGGCGCGAATGCACCTCCAAACGGGGTCCCCTGAACCCTGGACAGACCTATTTCCATGCGCGGAGGTGACGGACGGCCTCTCATGTATATTTACTCTATTTTAGAGAATTTGTAAAACTTTACTTTGGTTTTCCAGCAATTCTAATTGTGCGATTCAATAGACCCATTTCCCGTTTGTAGTGTCGCCGTAAGGCGATTTTTTAGGGCCGCACCGCCCCACCACGAACCAATGGCGTCACTGAGAAAGGCAAAATGAGAATTGCTGTTGGTTTCTAGGAAGCAGCCCGGGTCCCAAGAGGGGGTTCCCGCGAGAAGCGAGCCAAGTTCAATTAGGGACGTTCAATTTTCTTGCACGGGACTTCGCTTAGATAGGCCTGTAAAGTACTTTGCTTAACCAATTTATCTTACTGATAAAGTTTTGGCGGAAAAAAAGCACTTGGGAAAGACGTCCTTTTTTGTAGACAAACTGCGCATGGATAGAATAGTATTTTTAACTTTTTGATGGACGGATTGAAAGAAGAGCGGGTCCGGCGCCTTCCCGGGAGGGGGCGGCGCTGCAAATGGGGTTGAAACCGCGCCTGGCTGGGAACATCCCCAAACAGGGGCGAACGTAACTTGACTTTTTTGCTTGGAATGAACGGTCACTGAAAAAGGAGGGAGCGATGGAAAAAATTACGGGAATGAGAAATCGAGGATGGATCGGGCTTATGACGGCCCTGGCCATTGTGCTGCTGCTGGGTTCCCTGTCCTGGGCCATCGAAACGAGTGCAGTTGGCGAGGGGCGAACACGGCAGGAGGCCATCAACAACGGGCTTCAGGCGGCCGTGGAACAGGCCCTGGGGACCTTGGTGAAATCTCAGACCCAGGTTACGGACGGGAAGCTGATCTGGGACCGGATCGCCTCGGCCAGCGCCGGTTATGTCAAGAGCTACGACGTGATCGCCGAGGGAAAGGACCCGGTCAGCGATATCTACAAGGTCAAGCTGAACGTAAAACTGGACGATCAGAAACTGAAGGGGGCGGCAGAGGAGTTTTTGAAGGATCCCCGGGCCCAGCGCACCTTCCAGGAGACCAAATTCGACGAAAGAAGGGTTGCGGTCTTCTATGTGCCCCGAACCGGATTCGACCTCCCTGCCGACTCCAAAGGCGTTCAGACCATGATGGATCTTATTCAGGACAAGCTCACCGGACACGGTTTCCGGGTCTTTTTGCCGGAACAGATGAAAAGAATCCGGGGTAAGTCTGCGGAAATGGTCGTGGATGAACAGACGGCCATAGACATTGCCAGACAGGAAACCGCCGATGCCGCGGTATTCGTCAGTTTTGACGCGGCCAAGAAGCCGACCTCGGACGGGTATAATTTAATCATGTGTACGCTGAGTTTGAAGGCCTTTGATACCTCCACCGGCGAGCTGTTTGCCAATGTCCAGGACAGGGACAAAACCATCTCCCACCAGGGAGACTACGCCATACAGGATGGGGTGGCCCGGGCCGCCATCAAGGTGGGACCCGATGCAGTGGACCGGTTGACCCTCAAAATCGTGGAGCGCATGAGCGGCAGCAAGCCGAAATTCGTCAGCCTCATTTTCCAAAATATCTCCACCCAAAACCAGGAAAAGGTGGAGGATATCCTTGTGGACCTTGGATGGAAGGTTCGGGTCGCCCGGCAGACAGGCAATTACGTGGAATTCGAGGTCTTTGCCGAGGCGGATCCCACCTCCGTTCGATCGATTGTACGCGGCAAGATCAAAGAGGCCCAGCTCGCCTTGACCCCCACTGAGATGGTGGGAAGCCGTTTAGTGTGGCAAGGCAAGGAAAAGGGAGGGTATTGATATGGGCAGGATGGAGCGATTTCTTTTCTATCTATTCCCGGTCGGTTGCCTCTCTCTCCTGGCGGCCTGCGCCTCCATGACGCCCGCCACCAAGGGGGCCCTCGTGGAGGTCTACCGCCCCAACCCCATCAAGGAATCCATGGTCTGCTCGGTGGAGGGCAAATCCGGCATTTCCTATATGTATGTGGGGGCGGACACCATCAGCGGGAAGGTGACGCCCGAGGAAAAGCAGGTCATTGCACAGTATGCGCGTTCCGTACTGGGGGAAACGAGGTTCATCAACCCGGTCACCATGGTGGCGCAGGAAGGGGAATATCCCAATTTGAGCATTCGGGTGCATCAATACTCGGTCAAAACCAAAGACGATCGCGGAAAGGCGGCCAAGGACGGTATCTTTGAGGCAAGCTTTTCCATCCGTCAGGCCGGGCTCCTGGAATGCGCAACGGGCGCCCCCATCCTGATAGAAAAGCATTATGAAATGCCCGCCTACAAAAAGGAGAAGCTCCCTTCCAATGCCGTGGTCTCTCAGCGGATGGTCAAGGAGGCCGTACAGCAGGTCGTCCGACAATTCGTGCCCGTGAAGAGTAAGGTCCTGAGGCCTGTCAAGTCCGGCAGCGAGTTGAGCGGCAATGCCGCGGCCATGATCGATGCGGGAAACTGCCTTGGCGCATATGAGGTTTTGAAGACGGCGGCCAACTCGCCTGCGTGCAATGACGCCGACACGCTTTACAATGCCGGCGTGGCCCTGGAGTGCTGGGCCTGGAGTGCCTCCAATGATCAGAAAAGTCAGTATCAGTACCTTAAGAAGGCCGGCGAATACTACGGACGGGCCGCGATGCTGAAGCCCGGCGATGGGGATATTCAAAAGGCCAAAGGAGAATTGGACTACGAACTCAGCACCTTTTTTTCATCCTTTGATCGACAGGACGATACCAAGAAGACCCTGAAAGACCTGAAGGCGCCTAAGGGCTTCTGATCCCATGAAAAAAAGTTGCGGCCGCGGCCCCAGTCACGTCCCCCGATCGGGAATAGAGAGGACCCTATGAAACGGATACTGTTCCTGTTGTGCTGTCTTCCCTTTGTTTCCGGGTGCATGTATGCCATCGAGCAGGCCACGGGCATTCAGCTTTCCAAGAACATGAACCCGGTCATGGAGCTGGAGATGGACCTGGTTTTTTTAGACGAGATCTCCGCCTATACCAAGCTCAATGAGATAATCCTCGAAAGGATGCCGGTCTCCATGTCCGACCCCTGGCCCGAGCTGCTCAATCATTACACGATGGAGCCTGCCAAGGCTGAACAGAGCGCAAAGGAGGCCTACGACACCTGCCTCACCCATCTTTTGAAGGAAGATTTCTTTTTCTACCGCACCTACGATTATGCCCTTTATTTCAACCTGATTGGGGGGGATTCGGGAGGCATTCTGGCCCGGGCCATTATTTCGGCCAGGGACCTCCTGATCATAGAGGGGGCCAAGGAACTGGGCCGACGGTATGAACACGCCAAGTGGGTGCTCAGTCATCACCCATTCGGCTGCAAATGCCGCTATTTCAGCCCCAGATTTCCGAGCGTGGCCTCGGGCAGCCCCCCATGCCGACAGGCAACAGCACGAAATAACTGTCCCTTTTTCGATAAGCCGACCGAAGAAATGCTCTATACCTATCTTTTTGGAGACGGCGGCTTCGATTCCTGGGTGGACCTTCAGGTGAATCCCGAGTGCTTTCGGACCGTGGAGGGAGAGCATCTCGGCTCCTTTGAGGATGTGTACTATACCCTTCTCCCCGATCACCTGCGCCACGACATTCAGAAGACGGATGAACAGGTGCAACAGACCATGGAGGATCTGGAGCAGGCCAAGGCGAAGCAGGAAGGGAAGAACCTGTCAAGCGCAGAAAAGAAGGCCCTCAGCAAGGAAGAAAGCAGGTTGGAAAAGAGTCTGGAAGGCCTCACCGAGGCCCAGAAAAAACTTTACAATACCGCCTTGACCACCCTGGAGGTTACGCCCGAAAAGATGGAAAAGGCCAAAAAGCTTCTTCAAATCATCCAGTTCCTGGACGACGGCTTCGATCAAACCTCAACGGCCATGACCGCCCTGACCATCAAGATCACGGACGATCTTCTGGCCCTGCGGTCCTTCGGACCCGATCAGGTGAACGCCAGTATGACCTACCTGGTCACCCAGGGCGTCGCCAGCGGGTCGTTCGCTGCGAAGCGGGCGGAACTCCTGGGAAAACGCATCGTGACCCTGCCCGTGAACTATGCCCAGACCTGGGGGTATGCCGTATCCCAGAAATACCGCATCGCCAAGTTTAAAGACTATCTGGAGGCCATGGTGAAGATGGAGAAAAAGATGAAAAAATCCTGAGTTAAGGAGTAACGCATGGAATTTGTTTTACACGGTAATGGCGTATCAAGGTCACGGATATGAATCATTGAGAAGAGGAGGAAAGACATGAGAAGACATCTTGCACTGGCGTGTATTGTGGGTTTTGTCCTGATGGCAGCGGGGTGTGCGCCAAAGGCGATCAGCCCCGTGTCCGAAGAGGACAACCCGGCCCATCATTACCTGATGGGTATGGAAATGATCGACAAACAGGATGTTCAAGGGGCCCAGGCCCGCTTTGACAGGGCACTGCAACTGGACCGCAAATATGCGCCGGCCATGGCCGGGAAGGCCCTGGTGTCGGCCATGAGAACGGCGTCTGAAACGGACAAGGAACACCAGTCCGTGGAATTGGAACGGGCACTGGATCAACTGGACGAGGCAGACAGCGCAGCGGACGGGGATTCCCAGAAATTTCAGGTTCGGGTGACCGGCATTCGGGTCTATACCCACGCCCGGCCCAAGAAATGGATTAATGGTGCAGAAAAACAGTACAAAAAGGCCGTGGGCCTCAAAAAGGTCAGGAGCGAGGAACTCCCCTATTACCGGAGCATGGAGGCGGCCTCTTACTTCATGGGCTTCGCCTATTACAGGGCCTACCAGTTTCGGGATGCAGAGGATGCCCTGGCCAAGGTGATGTCCGCCTCTCCGGGACGCTGGCATGAACCGGCCTCAAAGCTCTTCAACAAGGTACACAAGATCATTCGGGCGTCCGCCGCCTTCACCCTCACGGACGTGGCCAAGCGGATTGCCGTCAAGGAAGAGGTATGCCGTGCCGATGTGGCGGCCCTTCTGGTGGATGAGGTCCACCTGGACAGGCTCATGGCCGGTCGCCTGGGAGGCCCTGAAAAAAAGGACAGCCAGGAATTTGTCCCGGCCGATATCCGGGACAACCTGTTCAAGGCCGAGATCCTTATTGTGCAGAAATGGGGCGTGCGGGGCCTCGAACCTTTTTACGACAAGACCTCCAAGGCCTACCTGTTCTATCCTGACAAGCCCATCTCCCGGAAGGAACTGGCATTCACGCTGGAAGACCTGCTGATCAAGATCACCGGAGACAACACCCTGGCCACCAAGTATATCGGGCAGACCAACTCGCCGTATCCGGATGTGCCCCCAACCTCGGCCGGGTTCAACTCCGTAATGAACGCGGTCACCCGGGGACTCATGGAACCCGATATCTCCGGGGCCTTCAGGCCCGATGACAACACGGACGGGGCGGAACTGCTCCTGGCCGTGATGCGGTTGCGAAACGTCATGAACATCAAGTAGAATAAGGAGGGGCATATAATGAAAAAGACTTTTCTTACGATGGCAGTGGTTTTGGGCGCCGTGGCGATGGTTGCCGGGGCATGGGCACAGGGAGAGTGGAAGAGCGTTACCGAGCCGAACCAGGTTTTTGAAGAAGGCTACATCCAGGTTACCGGCATTTCCGAAGAAGGGCAGAAACGATTCGCGGCGGTCCGGGCGGCCACGGTGGTGGCCCAGCGGGACCTGCTGGAGATCCTGG